>JACKAK010000001.1:0-300000 GCA_020635115.1 Halobacteriovoraceae bacterium
TCCTGATTACTTATTTTAGCAGGAGGAAAAATTTATAAGATTTTAAATAGTTAACAAGGCACATGAACAGGTTTGAATAGGTTTTTAATCAACAGCTGAAACCCTGATACTCAATTTTTCTACTGCATTGTTTCTTCTATTTCAAGGTTCAAACTATTGAACAAGTTGTCTCTTTTAATAATCTAAGAAATTAATTTCTTCAAAATGTAGTCGATTTTTATGAAATCTATAATCCTAATTTTTGAATTACATTTTCAATCTCATCTTTCATTTCTTCAAAGTCAAAAGGTTTTGAAAATAACTTCAAATTCCCAATATCTTTCGCTCTTTTGTTGTACTCTTCAAGATCAAGAGCACTGGCCATATATATTATGAGATCAGGATATTCTGATCTTAACTTTTTCACAAGCGTAAAGCCATCCATTTTAGGCATAGTTATATCACTAAAAAGAATTTTAATATTTGTCGAATTTGAGTTAAGTTTGAAAAAATCATAGCATTCTGAACCATCCATAAAATGATGAAAAATATAGCGCCCCCCAGAAATTTCCTTTCTAAACTTTAGATCAAAAATCTTGTGTAAGGTTACTTCGTCATCAACGAAAGCTATTTCTATGGCCATTATGTTTTCTCTTGTTTTGGTAATTCAATTGTAACCTCACACCACTTTCCTTCTTCTGCATCCACATGTATTGTACCACCAATACTATTAATTGTATCAGAAGCTAAATACATTCCTAATCCAGTTCCCTCTCCTACACCTTTGGTTGTAAAAAATGGGTCAAATATTTTTCTCAGCTCGACTTGTCCCATTCCAATACCGTTATCGTATATCTGAACAACAAGCTGATCTCCTTTTTGTCTCGAGCTTACATTAAGTTTGGGAATAAAATTCATATCTTTTTTTAGTTTTTTATTTAATGAATAAAATGAATTTTCAAGTAACCCTAAAATAACTCTTTGAAAAAGTGATTCAGAGACGTAAAAATCCTCTGCTCCAGAGATGTCTTTATGAATGGTAACATCAATCGGATTTTTTGCTCGCATCGTATGATAGGCCAAATCCATTGATACGTTCAATATTACTTGGGCACTTTCCTTCTTACCTGAGTCCTCTTTTGCATGTCCTAACATATTATCTATAACATCATTAGCTCTTTTACCACTATCAATAACAATTTGTGAGGCCTCATTCAATCCATCTTTAAGTTCTTTATCCTCAATATTAATTTCATTTAATAATTCCTGTATAACCTGTCCGGAACCAATCACAAGATTTAGTGGATTTCTCAATTCATGCGCGATTCCTGCTGTTAACGTTGCCAATGTTACCATTTTTTCTTGTTGAATAAGTTTTTTCTGTGCATTTTCAAGTTTTTTAGTTCTCTCTTCAATGACGGCCTTCAATTCATCATTAAAATTTTCTATTTTCTTAAGCTGAGTAAGTACACTATGCTTATCAAAAATCATCGCTGTAATAACACCTATCGAATGTACAAACTGCTTTTCTCTTTCGCTCCAACTTTTTTTCTGTTTCAAGTATTCTAAACATAGAACTCCAAGAACATCATCCACTCCCCAAATTGGTACATCATACATAGACTTTGACCTTAAACCATTGACTAGTCCAGTCTAAAGATGAGTTGCACTGAGTCTGTGTTTTACATCTTCTCGTTCCTTTTTGACAAATTCTTTAGGTGTTAAATATTTTAATGAACTGTGTATTCTCTCTTCATTGTATTCTTTTCTCCAGCTTTCAATTACAACTCGTGCTTCTGCCAATGTAGAAAACCAATTTTGATTTAGACATTCATCTCGAAAGCTACCATTAAAACTTTCAATATAAGCATTATCTGTTGGTTTTCCTGGACGAGTAAAATCTATTTCAATATTATTCCTGTAACTCCACTCCAACATGGCCTTAGATGTAAATTCTGGCCCATTATCTACTTGAATTCTTTTTGGTTTTCCATGTTCTTTTATCATTCGATCAAGTTCTTTGGTTACAATTATTCCCGAGATTGAATGATTAATATAAAAACCTGGGGAATACCTTGTGAAATGATCTATAACTGTCAATATTCTAATCTTTCTTGAATTTGCAAGTGAGTCTGAAACAAAATCCATAGACCAAACTTCACCCCCCATCGATGCCGAAGGTTTTACTATCCGTGGAAAAAATTGTTTTTTCTTTTTTCGTTTCAATTTTAAAGAAAATCCCTGCTCAAAATAAATTCTTTGGGTTCTCTTGCGATTTTGGACTATTCCTTCTCGATTTAGAATCACATGAACTCGTGGATATCCATATCTTCGATGTTTATGTACAATTTGTTGCATTCGATTAATAACAATTTGGTCATTCTTAATCAAAGTTAATTCATATCGATAGCTTGATCTGTTAATATCTAAAACTTGGCACGAATGCCGCTCACTGACCCCAAACTTATCAATGAGCATTTTAGCTGCATTTTTCTTTTGTTTGGGCCTTAAAAGTTTCCCTTTGTAACTTCCTTGAGCATTTGGTTATCTAAACTTAAATCAGCAACGAGTCGTTTTAAACGTCGATTCTCCTCTTCAAGACTTCTTAGTTTTTTAGCATCAGATACCTGCATCCCGTGATATTTTTTCTTCCACTTATGAACTGTTTGCTCGGCCATTCCATATTTGCGTCCAAGTTCTTTTGCTGGAATTCCAGATTCATATTCCTTTAAAATTTTGAAAATCACTTCTTCTGAAAATTTTTTTCCTTTCATTTTATTGTCTCCTTGTTTTATTTTTAACACAGTGAGACTCATCCTGAGAATGGACTAAATTTTGGGTTTATGGTCAACTTAATACCCAAAGGACGTAAATAGCCCTCACTAAAACATTCTGTGGACTCATTTTTACAAGCATCAGCAGCTTCTATAATCATCTTCTTTTCTAAAGCAGCAAAGTATTTTGGAAATTCAGACTTTCTCATCACTTGTCCATTTTCCTTTCTACCTTCTTTCAGTGTAAATAGACTTTGTGAAATAATCGCCTCTTTTTCATCAAAATAGGACCAAACTGAAACTCTATCCACTTTTAAGAAAGTACTTAAAGACTCAGTTACTTTATCTAAGTTTCTATAGAGATCACTTGATTTCTCAAAATTCAAATTTTTATATAAATTGATTAAAAACTCATCTATCGATCTCATATTATTCCTATTGCTATACTTATCGACATAACAAAAAAAAATATAAGAAACAGTTGATATTACTAAAGAATAAAATATAACACACCAAGCCGCTCAACTTCTTTGACTTAAATAAAGCAAATGTCTATCATGCTTCAAAATTTAAAATGGGGTCAAAATGAAAAAGATCACTCTCCTCTTTCCAGGGCAAGGCTCTCAATATGTTGGAATGGGAAAAAGCCTTGAGGGAAAACCAAGTTTCAACCTCTTTTCAAGGGCCAATCAAATTCTTGACTATGATCTTTCAAAAATATGCTTTGAAGGGCCCGAAGAAGAACTAAAACTTACTCAAAATACTCAGCCGGCCATCTTGACTCATTCACTCGCACTATTTAGTGAGATTCAATCATTTTTGGACAAAAAAGGTCTGGCCATTCATAGAGTACTTGGACATTCAGTTGGAGAATTTGCGGCACTCGTTGCGGCCGAAACTTTAAAATTTGAAGATGCGCTTAAAGCTGTTTACCTCAGGGGAAAATATATGCAAGAAGCCGTTCCGAAAGGTGAAGGCAAAATGATTGCCCTTTTAAAAATTCCAAATGAAATCGTCGAAAATTTCTGTAAAAAATGCAGTACAGAAAATGAAAAGGTGATGCCTGCCAATTTTAACGGGCCTGGTCAAATTGTAATATCTGGCCACACCACTGCATGTGATAAACTTCTGGAGTCCTTAAAAGAAAATTATACTGAACCCTATCGGGCCGTGGAATTGAGTGTTTCTGCGCCATTTCATAGTTCTCTTATGCAACCTGCGGCCAAAAAGCTTGCCACTTTTTTTAACGAAATTACGTTTAACAAAAATGATATTCCCTATATTGCAAATATTGATGCCAAAGAATATCCAGCTCAGACTAATGGAGCAATTATTAAAAACAACCTTATTGAACAGGTTTGCGGTAGTGTGAGGTGGGAGCAAAGCTTTTCTCTTATTTCAGAAAATGAACTGTGCTTAGAAGTTGGACCAGGCAAAGTATTAATGGGTCTAGGAAGAAAAATTAACCCAAAAGTGAAAATAATACCTATGGATAGCGAGGATGCTTTTGCCAAATTAGAGGAGCTACTATGAGTGCAATTTATAGCGACTTAGAAAATAAAACTATCCTTGTTACAGGAGCAACAAGGGGAATAGGAAGGGCCATTGCCCTTGAGTTGGCCCATCAAAAGTCCCATGTCATTTTTAATTTTCGAGAAGGTAAAGAACAGGCCGCCCAAGATTTGGTAAATGAAATAAAATCAATTGGAGCAAAGGCCGATGCTTTGATGTTTGATCTTACAAATTTAGAGCAAATGAATCATGCTTTAAGTGAGTTCTCCAAAACTGGAAATCTTATCCAAGGGCTAGTCAACAATGCTGGTATTTCAAAAGATACATTATTACTAAGAGTTAAAGAAAACGATGTTGATTCACTTATCAACACAAATTTAAAAGGCCCAATCATGCTCACACAGTCTCTGAGTCGTCAATTTCTGAAGGCCCAGAATGTGTCTATCGTAAATATGAGTTCTATTGTTGGACTCATGGGAAATACTGCACAGGCCATCTATTCTGCTTCAAAATCTGGTTTACTAGGATTTACAAAATCAATTGCAAAAGAGTTAGGAGGCAAAAATATCAGATGCAACGCAGTGTGTCCAGGTTTTATCACAACTGATATGACTGATGGACTTGATGAAAAGATAAAAGAACATTATATTACCGGGATACCAATGAGAAGATTTGGCGAAGCACAAGAAGTTGCCTCATTGGTTTCATTTCTCCTTAGTAATTCATCCAGTTATATAACTGGAGAAGTTATTAAGGTAGATGGTGGGATGTACATTTAATACTCAATACTCAAAATTTAGGAGAAAAAAATGGAAGAAAGAGTAATAAGAATAATCAGTGAAGCTACAAAAGTTGACCCTTCTAAAATCAATGCTAGCACAAGTTTTTCTGATGACCTTAACCTTGATTCATTGGACATTGTAGAACTTGTAATGAAAATGGAAGACGAGTTTCAAATAGAAATTCCTGAAGAGGATGCAGAAGGACTTAAAAAAGTTTCTGATGTTATCAGCTACTTGGAAACAAAACAATAGCATTACAAATTCATAATTTTTTTATAATGTTTAAGGGTCTTAATGGCCCTTTTTTTATACTTAGATGACAAGGAGTATCATATGGCGATTAATCCAAAAAAAGTAGCAATAACTGGTATGGGAGCTATCTGCGGTTTAGGAAACAATCTCAACGATATTTGGTCAAATTTAATAGAAGGAAAATCTGGTGTTAGCAATATTGAGGTAAATGCAATTGATGACCTGGCCGTAAAATTTGCAGGAGAAGTAAAAAATTTTTCACTCAGTAACGATTTGCTTCCAGAAAAAGAATGGAATCGATATGATCGATTCATTCATTTTGCACTTGCTGCCAGTGATGAAGCATTAAAAGATTCTAAAATCCTTGAAACCGATATTGATCGCAATGATATAAGTTGCCTATTTGGTGTAGGAATGGGTGGATTTACGACCATTGAAGAAAATTTCAAATTATATGAAAGCAAAGGGCCTAGAAGAGTAAGTCCATTTTTTATCCCGGCCATCATTCCCAATATGGCCTCGGGACTTGTAAGTATCCGTTTTGGACTAAAAGGAATGAACTATACTCTGGCCAGTGCGTGTGCCTCAGCATCACATGCAATTTCAGCAGCAGCTCAAGAAATCATGCTTGGACATAGTAAAGCTGTCGTCACAGGTGGTGCTGAAAGTGTAGTAACCAACCTACCAATGAGTGGTTTTATCAATATGAAGGCCCTGTCTAAACGAAACGATTCTCCACAAGAGGCCTCACGTCCATTTTGCGTGGGAAGAGATGGATTTGTTATGGGAGAAGGTGCAGGAATACTAGTTCTCGAAGATTATGAACACGCTCAAAAAAGAGGTGCAAAAATATATGCAGAACTTGTTTCATTTGGTGCAACCTCTGATGCCCATCATATAACTGCTCCCCATCCTGAGGGAGAAGGTGCAGTGAGATGTATGAGTGAAGCAATTAAAAGGGCCGGAATCAAACCAAATGACATTGATTATATAAATGCCCACGGAACATCTACCCCACTTGGCGATGTGGCCGAAACAAAGGCATTAAAAAATGTGTTTGGAGATCATGCATATAAATTAAAAATTAGTTCTACTAAATCAATGACTGGTCATCTTTTGGGTGCAGCAGGTGGAGTAGAGACAGTATTTACAGCAATGACCCTTCATTCAGGAGTAATCCCCCCTACAATAAATTTAACAGAACCTGATCCGGATTGTGACCTAGATTATGTTCCAAATATTGCTCAGAAAAAAACACTCAAGTATGGACTAAATAATTCATTTGGATTTGGAGGGACAAACTCTTCAATCATTTTACGCAATCCAAATATATAATTTACTCTTAAGTATATCTATTATAGATTCAACAAGTCTTATAACATTGGAGAAGAGCTATGTTTCATAAAGATGCTAACCTACTTTCGAATATGGACCCTGAAATTTCAGAACTCATAAAACTTGAAAAACAAAGACAAGAAGAAGGACTAGAGTTAATTGCATCAGAGAATTATACTTCTCCAGCTGTCATGGAAGCTCAAGGTTCGATTCTTACAAATAAATACGCTGAAGGGCTTCCTAAAAAACGTTATTATGGTGGCTGTGAATTTGTTGATACAGTGGAAGAACTTGCGATTGAAAGAGTTAAAAAACTTTTTAATTGTAAATATGCCAACGTTCAACCCCACTCAGGATCTCAGGCCAATATGGGAGCTTACTTTTCACTTATTCAACCAGGAGACACAATCTTAGGCATGGATCTTTCACAAGGAGGACATCTTACACATGGATCTCCTGTTAATTTTTCAGGAAAATTATTCAATGTCATCTCTTATGGACTTGATATTGAATCTGAAACGATTAACTACGAAAAACTTGAAGACATCGCTATTCAAAATCGTCCTAAGATGATTATAGCAGGAGCATCGGCCTATCCAAGAATAATTGATTTTAAAAAGTTTAGAGAAATCGCTGACAAAGTTGGGGCCTATCTCGTTGTAGATATGGCCCATATTGCTGGACTTGTGGCCGCGGGTGTTCATCCTTCACCTATTCCACATGCTCATGTTGTCACATCAACGACACATAAAACCCTAAGAGGTCCAAGGGGTGGAATTGTATTAACAAATGATGAAGAACTTTTTAAAAAAATCAATTTTAATATCTTTCCTGGAATTCAAGGTGGCCCACTTGAGCATGTTATTGCCGCGAAAGCGGTTTGTTTCAAAGAAGCACTTGAAGATCAATATAAAATTTATCAAAAGCAAGTTGTTGCGAATGCAAAAGCTCTTGCAGATGCCTTAAAAGCAAACGAAATTGATATCGTATCAGGCGGAACAGACAATCATCTCGTTTTGATAAAAACTGATTCAGTAAACCTCACAGGTAAAGAAGCAGAAGCTTGTTTAGAAAAAGCTGCAATTACATGCAATAAAAATATGATTCCAGGTGATAAAAGATCACCTTTTGTGACTTCCGGTATTCGTATTGGAACCCCTGCGATCACGACCCGTGGACTAAAAGAAAAACACATGGTCACTTTAGCAAATTGGATTAAAACTGCTCTTACAAATAGTACAGATGAAGCAATCTTAAAGAAAGTTCACTCAGAGGTAATGGAGCTTTGTAGGGAATTTCCGGTATATACTAAGGTGTAGATGTCAAAATTTGACGTTTTCTAGTTATATTTTGAGACTCTTGGTTTTCTCTAAAATCTTTCAATCTATTCAATTCATTAAAAGTTGAGAAGGACGGATAATATTGATTTTTTTCATTAGTTTCTGATAAATTTTCTTTGAACAGTGGTCTTTGTCCATAAAAGTCCTCTGGTGAAATTTCATATTCAATATCATTAAATCTATTAACTTCTCCTATAATTTGATTAAATCCAGGGCCGGCCAAATTGGCCGGAGATCTATAATTTAAAATATTATCATTTAAAAATTGAAGGTTTGAATCGACCTGTCCCATTGAGGCCTGAGATGTAAAAAGCCCATTATTATATCTCAAAGTATAATCATTTGAACCGAATGCATCTCCCATAAAGTTTATCAGTGCTACAAAACCAATCACAAATAGACTAAGCTTCATACCCACCTCCTCTTTCTAGCTTCTGATTGTTTAGTTCAAGACTGGTGCCAAAACGTCACTGATAAGTTTTTGAAATATGTTTGGGACTATAATCAACTTCATGAAATTCCTACACATTTGTCAAAATTTTAGTCACTTTTTAAATCACTTGAAAAGCTGGTGTCAAAAAATCTCCATATAAACATTACTTTGTGTTTTTTAAAAAAACTTTTATGAACAAAAACTTATTGTTACATTCCGGCCTATGAGTTGTTCCGACCCCATATGTCTTAAGGAGGCAAATATGAAAGGATCTTTTTTACCATTAGTTGCTTTATCTCTTTTAGCTGTTGCTTGTAACGATAAGAATACTTCAAGACCAGCTCCGACTTCATCAGTTTCTACTCCTCTGCCTTTTTTCGAAAAAGATGTTGCTCAAGAAGACTTTTCTCAAGAGGAAGTTTCTCTCATTGATGAAGAAACTCAACCACTTGTTCATGAAGAAATGATTAAATTTGAAGAAGCAAAAACATTTTCACAAGAAGTATGTGAGATTCAAAAACCAATTCTCGACAAAATTCTAGAAGAAACAGGAGCTGATGGATGTGAGTCAATTGCAAAGTCTGATCTTGAAGAGATTGATGAATTGGATTTAAGCTATAGTGATATTCAAAACGTCACTGAATCAGATCTTAAATATCTTCCAAATTTAAGAAGTGTAGAGCTTTATGGAAACCCTATTTATGATCTTAGAATTTTTGAGGCCAGAAATATTGAAGTTGATACAATTGATAATGGTGAAATGTTTTGGGAAAGTTTAGATGCTTCACCAGTCATCCAAGGTATTAAAAGTGCCTACAATTACTTCACTTCAGATGAACCAGAAATTGATGATTCAAAAAGTGATGTTGTACAACAAGATTAATTTTAACTCGCAAAAGGGTCAGGTCTCTGGCCCTTCAATTTTTAATACTATCTTCTTTTTCTCTATATCCCTTTGGAGATGTTTTAAACAAAACGCGAAAACTTTTAGAGAAGTTTTCATAATTATTCATTCCTAGATCTTTTGACACTTTATTTATTTTTTCATCACTATGAGTAATCATAAGTGCTGCTTGAAAGTATTTTAAATTTTTAAGATAGATTAAAGGTGTAACCTCATACATTCTCTTGAATACTCTTGTCATCACATCTGGTGAATAATTTAAGGCCAATGCTATTTCACTTATTGATAAGTCTTTTGAAAAATGTGAGTCGATATAGTGTTTTATTCTAATCGCAGAGCCCAGGCGTTCTTTTTCAAATCCTATATTGCACCAGTTTTTTTGATTTTGAGTGATTTCATCAATGATTGTTTCTTCATTAAGATGAAGTTTCCTTTCACAAGGAAACATGATGGGTACATCTGTTTTAATACAACCCATATTTGAAATTCCCTGATATGAGAACCATTCAAATTCATCAACATAAAAGTTCCATTTTAATATTGAAAAAGTGGGAACATAAATGGACATGTTCCCATAAATTCTTTTTTCTCCCTCTGGTGTTGAGAGTGAAACTTCACCGTTGAAATTTTTTTGAAAATAAAGCCAAAAATCTGGAAAACAATCAATAACACATGTACCTATTTCAGCTTTCTGTTCCCTGAAAAAAACACCTAAATCGGATCTTAAACGGTAGTAATGTTCTTTAAGCCAACATGAGCGTCGTATTGTTTTATTATAATTTTTAAAGTTATTTTCAAACACTTCCATCTATCAAAGGGCCTTTGTAAATTTTGTATAACTTTTTATTAATTTCTAAAACTTGTCAATTTCCGACTTTTTGTATTCCGGCCAAGGAATACGACTTCATGCAATGCTACAATAATGAATAAAAAAGGAGTACAAAATGGAGTCTATGAATAGTGATGATTTTAAGCATTTGACACTTATAGCAGGAGGCCATACAGCATTTCAACTAATGTGGTCAGGAATTGAACTTGGTCTTTTTGACCTATTAAACAAAGAAGGCCCTAAAAGTTTAGAGGAAGTTGCTGCTAAGTTAGGCCTTGATTTACGGCCTACAAGGATATTACTTACGGGTCTTGCGTCCTTAGATCTGCTTGATAAAGAAAATGGCCAGTATTCAAACTCAAGAATTTCTAAGAACTGGCTAATCGCAGGACACCCCGGAAATATCGCTGATATTATGGGTTGGCAGAGATACATTGTTTATGAAGGACAGATAGATTTCACTAGAGCTCTTAAAGAAAACAAAAATATTGGTATAGATTTTTTTCCAGGAAATGGAGATACATTATATCAAAGATTACAGAGTGATCCTTTTAAACAGAAAGTTTTCCAAGATTCAATGAGCGCCCTTTCAAAGATAGCAAATTCAGAAATGGTGAGGTCGCTAGATCTTAGTCAAGTTAAACATATAGTAGATGCTGGAGGTGGAAATGGAACGAATGCAATAGCTCTAGCAACAAAAAATCCACATCTAAAAGTTACAGTGTTAGATTCTGAACCAGTGTGTAAGTTAGCTCAAGAAAATATCCTCAAAAATAATCTTCAAGAGAGAGTTTTCACAAAAGTAGGAAACTTTTTTAATGCAGATTTTCCAGATGAAATTGATGCTGTCATTTATTGTCATATTATGACGATATGGTCTTTGGATGAGATCGTTCAATTATTAAAAAATACTTACAATGCTCTACCAAAAGGAGGACAAGTCATAATTTTTAATATGATGGGAAATGATGAAGACACAGGTCCACTTTCAACAGCACTTGGCTCACCTTATTTTCTATCAATTGCTACTGGCAAAGGAATGCTTTATTCATGGTCTGACTATATAAACGCTATGGAAAAAGCGGTTTTACACTTTCCAAGCAGATAAATAACCTTCCTCTAGATCATGGAATCATTTGTGGAGTAAAAAAATAACTAAACCAAATCTCCATCTAGAGCACAAAGTCTTTGGATGGAGATCAAATTTAATTAGATATTAACTTTTGTAAATGAGCTAGAAACTATAAACTTGATTTACAACGACGATTAAAAATAGGGCAACTACAATTTGAGCAAACAAACGCATAAATTCCTCTAAAAAAAATAGGTCCAAGCAACATAAGATTAATAGATAAATTCGTCAAGTTGCACTCGGTGATGACAGACCATAAATAAAAGTCTTTTATTTATGGGATTAGATAGTGCGAAACAACAATTCTCTTGCCATTCAAGTGAGTTACCGGATAAAGATGTTCTTGTAAATCAGAGGTTATATGCATATTCATCCGAAATCACTTTCAAGGTATTTTGCCTTCCAGTTTCTTTATCGCTTTTTTTTAGATAATTTTTCATCTAGTCTTCATGAAATACTGCAGTCCGATAAAAACACTAAAGAAGAAGATCTCCATCAATTAATAAATGAATTTGCTGAGGGTTTGTCCATTCATGACGATGAACAGATATATTCTGATTTTTCATTAAAAGTTCGCTCAATTTCAGAAATTTTAATTTTTGGAGTTATCAATCAATATCAAAAGTTGGTTGATACACTGAAACTTGTCTTAATTAAAAGAAATATAGAAAAAGTTGAAAAAATAGAACTCACACTTTTATTGCTTGGGACATATGAACTAAAAAATACTCAGGACACTGATAAAAAAATAATTATTAACGAATATATAGAACTTGCAAAAAAATTTGGGCCAGTTAATTCTCCTTCGTTCATTAATGGTGTATTAGATAAAGTTGCCAAGACGCACACTAATCTTTAAAATCTCTCTATGAAAGGAATAGATCTTTTAAAAGTCATAGGCCCTGAGGCCATTGGGTTAATTTGGATTACTCAAGATTATCTAATAAATGTTCCAGAAGGACTTCTGCAGATAGATTATCTTCTCGATGGACAACTTATAGATTACTTAAATAACAAAGATAAAGTTAACAGGGATTACAAAAAAAACTTATTCATTGGTGAGCAGTTTGGAAATCCTTTTTTCCTTGGTCATGTGAGAGAAGAAAATAATAGTGTTGCAAGCGATGTTTTTGAAATACTTGACGTAACAAAATCATTTCATTTAAAAGACAAAATAATCTTCACATATGGACTAGAAAAAGACATTTTAAATAGATGTAATCAAAAATACTCAGACTATACTTTCAAATCTATCTAAGTTTACTCAAACTCGATTTCAAGATTATTTAAGTATTCCTCAAACTTCGAAATATAATTAATCAAATCTTCACTTTTTTTGTTTTTTGCAGATAATTCGATCGCCTTCCCTAAAAGTCCAAGGTCTGAAAAACCATAACTCCCAGAAGCTCCTTTTATACGATGGCCAGCTAGTCTGATATTTTCAAAATCCATCTTTTCTCTAAGTTTTAAAAGCTCGTCGAGGTCTTCTTTTCTCTTTTGTAAAAATAAGTCCATGAGTGGTTCAAGATCTCTATCAATTTTAACAAGAGGCATATTAATACTCCATTAGTGAAATCATTGCACTTTCAACTTTCTTTGTATTGGGAAGGACAGCTCTTTCTAAAATTCTATTAAAGCCAACGGGTGTATACTCAGCACCAATTCTTCTTATCGGAGCATCTAAAAATTCAAACGCTTTTTCTGTTATCATCGCTGAAATCTCCCCTCCAAAACCTGCAAATACTTTATCTTCATGTACAATTAGGCATCGATTTGTTTTCCTAATAGAATTTAAAATTGCTTTTTCATCCAATGGATTTAAAGATCTTAGGTCAATAACTTCAATTTCTGCACCTGTGCTCTTATGAATATTTTCCGCAGCTTCAAGACAGTGGTGAACTGTGTTTCCATATGTTAACACAGTAAGATCTGTTCCAAGTCTTCTTATTTTTGCAACTCCAAAAGGAACTTCAAAATCTTCAGGACAAGAAGTTGCGGCCCACTTCGCGTTATAAAGAGATTTAGGTTCTAAAAACAATGTTATTCCCTTTGAGCGTATGGCCGTTCTTAACAATCCTGCTGCATCATCAGCAAAAGAAGGAACAACAACTCTTAAACCTGGAAAAGTCGTCAGAGTGGCCTCAATATTTTGAGAATGATAAAGACCTCCACCTATATAACCACCAGAAGCTAGTCGAATAGTAATATTTGGACAAAATGCCCCGTTAGATCTCCAATAATCATGAGATGAATCTACAAGTTGTTCCATCGCTGGCCAAAAATAATCGGCAAACTCAGCTCCTTCAACAACAATACGGATCTTTTCATCAAATCGACTAAAACCATTTGCAGTACCAACAATAAAATCCTCAGCGATAGGAGCATTAAAAACTCTATTTATACCAAATTCTTTTTGCATCCCCTTTGAGACATTAAAAATTCCGCCCTTATCTTTATTGGCCATATCCTGTCCCCAAATAAAAGTATCAGGATTATGTCTAAACTCTGCTTTCAAAGTATTGTTTAAGGCCTCAATCATTGTAATGGGTTCAGAAGAGTCGTTGTGTTCTCCTGTTGGATATTTTTTCGAATGATAAGAATCTGGTACTACAAAATCGTAAATTGACTCAGGCGTTGGATTTGGAGCTTTCATCGCCATTTTATGAGCTTGGACTACTTTTTCTCTGGCCTGTGAATCTATTTCACCAAGTTCTTCAGGTGAAACTAATTTAGAGTCTAATAGTAATTTTTTAAATCGATCCAATGGATCCTGTGCTTTTGCGGCCTTTAGTTCTTCTGGAGAACGATAAAGTTCATGTCTATCAGAGTTAGAGTGTTGGTGAATTCTTACACATTCTGCATAAACCATGACAGGTTCTTGATTCTCAATTGCATGTTTTCGAGCTTCATACATAGCGCTCATAGAATCAAATACATCTTTTCCATCACATCTAATTATTCGAAAATTTTTAAGTCCTCTATAATTATCACATGCAAATTCGTTTGCTGTTTGATCTTTTTTGGGAACAGAAATTCCATAGCCATTATCTTGAACAACAAATATGACAGGAAGTTTTTCATTTGTTGCTCCGTTGATAGCTTCATAACAATACCCTTCAGAAAGGGATGACTCACCTTGCGAAGAAATCGCAACCCCTTTGTGTCCATATCGTTTCATTGCGCGTCCAACCCCAACAGCGTGTAAAGTATGATTTCCGGTACAACTAGAAACGTTATGTATATTAATTTCAGGAAGCGCAAAGTGGTTGGACATATGCCGTCCCCCACTGGCCTTATCAGTTGCTTTTGAAATACCATTGAGGATAATTTCTTCTGGAGATATTCCTGCAGCTAATGCTGCCAACATATCTCGATAATAAGGGAAAAAGTGATCTTCACCTTTCACAAAATTAAGACCAAGTGCCAATTGAATTGCATCATGTCCTGCATAGGGAGCGTGATAGGACCAACCAATTGCTTGTTTTAGATAGTTTGGCGCTCTCTCGTCGAGCATGCGTCCAAGAGACATGAGGGAGTACCAATTGAGAAGAGTTTCTTTATCTGTATTTTGAATGGTGAAGTGTTTAGGAAACTTTAATGTTTCGTCTTTGTTCATCATTTTTAGGCCCTTAAGTAAATATATTAAATTGATAGAACAATCAGTATATCCTTTCTATTACGTAAGAAAAAGGGCCGACAAAGGCGAAGGTTCGCACTTCAATGATCTTATGAGCGTTAACTAAGCAAAGATTAAGTTAAAGCTATGGAATTCCTACAATATAAGTTACCCAAGATTCACAATTTTCTTCATTGTCGGAGACATAGAACTCTCCATCTCCAGACCCATCTTCATCATCGCCTTCCCAATAAGCAACTGTATCTGAAAAACCTGCATCAATCATTATGTCTCGAATTTCTTGCAGTCCCCAAAATCTCCAATCATAGGTAAAGACATCATGATACATGACTCCATCTTTTTTAAAATGTATTTTATAGAGGCATTCACTTGTAATGGGGTTGTATTTGTCACAGTCCCAGTAATAGGAAAAACCTTCATGTTCGGTTTCCTCTAGTAACTCCTGTCGACACTCTGTTCCTCCAAAGAGGTCTACAAAAAAGAGACCTTCTTCGCTTAGTCCTTCTCTAACCATTTTGAAGTAGTCTAATAATTCGTTTCTTTTTTTGAAAATAAAGTATGAAAAGTTAAAAGCGACAATGATATCACTTTTAAAGTCATGAGAATCGAGCACGTTGGCCTCAATATATTTCATTCTCGTTTGATCTTCTTTGGATAATTGTTGGAAATGGGTTTGTCTTCCATAGCTAATAGGTTCAGGATCTAAGTCAACGGCAAAGGCCTTATGTTCACTACTTTGAGCTGTCCATTCGCATGCAAGTTTTCCGGTTCCACCAAAATCTTCTCTTAGAATATGGGCCTCTCTACCACGAATTCTCATAAACTCTTTATTAATAAACTCAATATCAGCAGTTGTTGATTGAACAGATGATTCATAAAGTGCGTGTTTTTGCTCAACAGAGAGCTGATTGCTGCGTTTTGTCATATCTTCCTTCTTGTAATGATCATTTTTTAAGGAGACTAATACCTAAGAGTTAAAATGTGAAGGCATAATGGTCAATCTCAAATTCTATTTCGGTTTAATCTGGCCAGATATTTTATGTTAATTGAGATATAAAATTAAAATCAATTTTTTTAAATTTGCGAGTGCCGACCTTTTTTTAAGCCGGCACGATTTGATTATCGATGTCTTCTTTCTAAATTTTTTCTTTTAAACTCATTTGAATCAACCAACTCCTTAATCGCCTGAACTGAATTTCCAAATCTAATCATGCGAGAATAGTGATGCAATCCTTCTCTTTCAGGGTTGCGGTTAAAGAATACTCGGAATATATTCTCTACAATTGTTTGAGGTCTATATTTTCTAAGAATTTCTCTTTGAAATTCAGAACTAGAAGCTAACTCACCAGCAATCTGAGTTAGACCATTAAGTCCATATCTTCTTAATTTCGATGTATAATGATCTAGTCCGGCCAAATCTGCCTTTCTAAAAAGTATACCATCGTAGAGTAGTTCAACTAATTCCTCGGCCTTATACCGATTTAAATAACGATCTTCTCTTGAAAAAGTATCCAAATCATAAGCTTGGGCAGAATAAAAATTAACAAAAAAAGTCAAAAACAAAACAATCCTTTTCATATTTATCTCCTAATCCGTTAGTCTGATAACAAATTTAACAGCAATGTTTATGCCAAAACGTATAAATGTAAGTTTTTCCTGAGAATGTTAAAACTCCCCCGTTATAAATAATGTTTAGAAAAATCACAAAAAGTAAGAAATTATTTTTACCCAATTCACTTTGACTCTAAGATCATATTGGCACCAGATACAGAAGAAAATGATCCCAGTGTATGAAAATAGTCAACTAAAAATAGGACTTCACTTCTTGTATTTTGGATGAAAATGTCTGGTTGATTCTATTTTTTAGCTCAAATCTTTTATCATTTGTTATGTAAACACTTCTGGCCAGTCTTATAAACTCCTCATCGAAATCATTTAGGGCCTCTTTACTACGAATTTCATCTTCAATATTCCACAGATTTAAGTTTATTTCACGTAAAGTTTGAATAGAACTTTCAACGTTTTTTAGTGCTAATTCTTCTATTCGAAGCCTTAATGATTCCCACTCTTTATTAATTTTTTGAAGTTTAATTGGATCTGTTATTTTTTCTCTTTTAATATCCAATATTGAATACTTATCCAAAAGTTCACCTATTGAAATTTCACATATCGCTTTCATTGTATTTCCTTATACACAATTGTTAAAATCTCGTACTCCCTTTTTCCTTGAGGAGTACTGACTTCAATTGTATCACCTTCCTCTTTGCCAAGCAGGCCTTTTCCTAAAGGGGATTTCCAACTAATATGCCCCTTAGAAGTATTAATTTCATCAACTCCTACAATAGAAATCATCTTTTCTGTACTTTCATCGTCAATTATTTTTACTGTTGCTCCAAATTGAACAGTAGACAATGTCAGACCGATTGGGTCAATTACCTTGGCATTGTTTAGTCTCGAATTAAGAAAACGTATTCGACGGTCAATTTCTCTCAACTTTTTCTTGTTGTATTGATAGTCTGCGTTTTCTGACCTATCACCTAGGCTTGCTGCCCAAGCTACTAATCTAGTAACTTCAGGTCGTTCTACTTTTGTAAGATGATCTCTTTCATCTATTAATGACTTGTAACCATTTGGAGTTATATAATTAAATTCTTTTTTGCTCAATGTTTTGACTCAGCATTGGTATCGCACCCTGTATCTCCACCTTGCAATTGAAAAACCTCTTCCTTCTTCTCTGTAAGTTTTGCTTCTACTTTTTGTTCATCTTCACAACCTGCATCTTTTTTTTCTTTGAGATCAGCAAAGTCATCTTCATTCCTAACTTCACTTTTTATTTGGTTTGAAAAATTTGAACTAGAATTCGAAACTATTTTTGAAGACACTTCGACTTTATCTTTATTACAAGAAACTAATAAGAATAATGCAAATAAAGTTGCTGTTTTCATACCGACTCCTATTTAGAAAAATTAAATAATCTAAAGCTCATTAATCTCCTATAAATTCCTCTAGGCATCCGGTCTAATAGATAAACTACAAATTTCATGGGGAAAGGAAAAATATAGAGAGTTTTTTTCTTCTCAATGGCATCGACAATTTTGAAAGATGCAGCTTCTGAGCTCATCATAAAAGGCATTTTATGATTGTTTTTTTTTGTCAAAGGTGTATCTATAAAACCAGGAGCAATTGCAGTCACATCAATTCCAAACTCCTTCAAGTCAATTGAGAATGATTCACACAGTTTTAAAACCGCGGCCTTACTAGCACTATAGGAAGAAGCACCTGGTAGACCAATCATTCCTGCAACAGAAGCAATGGCGACAAGATGTCCTTTTTTATGAGGATACATTAACTCAAAAGCTACTTCAAAAGAGTTTATAACACCTTTGATATTTATATCAGTCAACAAACGTGCTTTTTTAAAATCTGGAATTTTCGATTTACTCCCAACACTAGTACCTGCATTAGCAATCATTATATCAAGTTTTCCTTTAGCAAAATCTCTTACTTTTTCATGTAAGAGTTCGTGGTCGGTTACATCAACTTGATAAGCATGAAACAATCTATTTTCAGTAAGCTCTTTTGGAATTTTTCCAATATCTCTTCCACAAACCCCGACTTCAAAACCATTTTCTATATATCTCTTAGCAAGTTCCAACCCAATACCTGAAGTTCCTCCGGTGATAAATACCTTCATCATATCTCTAATTTCCGTGACAACATGTTTTCTTAGGTTTTTTGAACAATTTGTTAATTGGAGTTTTTATATAGAGGCCCCTTAAAAGTAAAATACACATTATCATCGCACATAGTTGAGAAAAAAGCGAGACGTCTTGGTGCAAATGATCATGTCCTAATGCAAAATCTATTGGTATATTGAAATTTAAATATAACCAATCCGTCAAACTTCCCATTATTAGGGCCATGGTTACAATAGAAATAATATTTATAAATACACCTTTTTTACCAATGTATTGAGCTAGGACTAAAATGTTTGAGATGTTTGTTGCAGGTCCAACTAATAAAAAAATAAGCCCCATTCCAGGTGACATTCCCTTCAATATTAAGGATGCCGCTATAGGGGTTGAAGCTGAAGCACAAATATACATAGGAATACCTACGACGAGGATAAGTAACCGACCAGTCATCCCCGACAGACCGTTGAAAAAATTCACAGGAATAAAAATCTCAATTAATGCAGATACTATAATTCCAATAGACATCCAAACTGCAATATCTTCTAAAAGATCAAAATATCCATACTTAAGAGATTTTATGGCCCGTTTAGAAAAAGTTTCAGAATCTTCATTTTTATCTTTATTTTTCGAACAACAATGCGCACCTACATCATTTGTTTCTTTTGTAGGTTGATTTACATCTTTATTAAAGAAAAATTGTAAAGTGCCCGCCAAAAAAGCTGAAAGAAAAGCAGATATTGGCCTTAAGATTGTCATTGGAAAATCCATTAGTGCATAAGTCACAGAAATTGAATCAATTCCAGATTCAGGTGTTGAGATAAGAAAAGAAGAAGTGGAAGCATTAGTGGCCCCACTTTTTTTGAGTTCAACTGCTGTGGGAATGACTGAACATGAGCACAGTGGTAATGGGACACCGAGAAGAGCAGCTTTAAATACCCCTGAAAATTTCTTTTCTCCAAAAAGTTTTTTAATGACTCTTAGAGGCAAGAAACTATGGACAATTCCTGCAATAAATAGCCCAAGAAGTAGAAATGGGGATGATAAAACCAAATATTTCCAAACTGCACTGATAAATTCTGACATACTTTTCCTTTTACAAATCGCAATGTTATTATGCAGGTAAAAGGAAAATTTGCCTATGATTAATGATCTTGTTTTGCTACCAATTGCAGGAATTTTTATTGGATTAATCTCTACAATATTTGGAGTAGGTGGTGGAATAATAGCGGTTCCAACTATTTATGAGTTATTTCCAGCTTTAACACCGGCCAGTGTTATCGGTACTTCCTTGGCCATGATTTTTTGCAATTCGCTCTTAAATTTGTCTAATTTTGCAAGAAAGGGTCAAAAAATTCAAATAAACACACTAGGTTCAATTGTTTTACCAATGTCTGCAGGAGTCCTCATTGGCATTGAGTGCATTGATTATCTCTCGACTACACAAGTCAAACTCTTCTTGGTTTTTATTGTCTTCATGACAGCTGTTCGTTTGCTATGGAAGGCCTACTTTTATCACAAAAAAAAATTTCAAAGTATTTCATTTTCACAGAGGCCAAAACTGCTTATTTTCATCATATTAATTGGTGGATTTGTATCTGGACTAACTGGCCTTGGTGGAGGTGTTGTTATTATTCCTTTGATCATTAATTTTTTTCATACACCCCTGAAGGAACTTCCTGTTATTTCAAATTTTGCAATAGCTTCAGGAGCATTTGTTGGACTTATACGTTTTAGCACAAGTGAGAACATTGAGTTAGGTTTAACTGAATTATTGAACCATTTCCAAATTGGAAAAATAAATTTTCTCATTGCTTTTTGTTTATTTACAGGAAGTTTTCTTACATCGAGACTAGGTGTCAAATTAAGTGGCAAGATACATCCCAGGCTTGCGAATATTTTATTTGCATCTCTGCTTATTATCATGGGGACTAGATTATTAATAAAGACTATTTAAAGATAAAACTTTAAAATATTTTCTTGACGATTATGTAGCAAATACTTATATTTCAAAAATCGAAAAAATGCGGGGGCGTAGTTAAGTTGGTTATAACGTCTGCCTGTCACGCAGAAGGCCGAGGGTTCGAGTCCCTTCGCTCCCGCCATTTTTTTCGCTATCCGAACGTTTGTTCTCAAATAAAATTTGACTCTACACACTTAATGGTGCAACACACCGCACTCAATACCTCAACGACAGGCACAAAGCACTTTAAATCGATAGTTAGATTCTTCCCAATTCGTGCTAAGCGGGCCATTCAACTTCACACTTAATAAAAAGACGGACACCATCAAGGGTAAAGAGAGGATCCACTCTAGGTTAGAAGGAGTAATTTAAGTTTATCTTTCCACCAGAGCTATATGGTATCAAACTTACGCTAATATTACTTTTTGTTTTCTTTGAACTTAATAACGAATTCAATCCAATACCAAATACTGTACCAATCGTAGCTCCAGCAATTACATCATGCAAATAGTGACGATTAGCATTTATTCTTTGAAATCCTACGAGACTCGCTAGTAGGTACGCTGGTACCCCGTAATACCAAGGATGTCTTTCGGCAACAACAGATGCAAAAGCAAAGGCCGTTGTCGTATGCCCCGAAGGAAAAGAATTTCGTTGATCACCATATGGTCTTTTCTGTCTGATCGTATATTTTAAGATATTAGTTACAAGTCCAGAATATGCTGTGGCCTTAAACATAATTTCTGCGGCCTCAAGATAAGTACTTTTATTTTCTTTAGAAAAATAAGCACCTCCAAGCATAGATACTGTATAAAGAGCATTTGGAACAACTCTTCCCATTAATTCTATCGTTGCATCATACTGCCCAAGTCTATTCTTTTCTGTGACCTCTTCTTGCAAAGGATTGATAATAGTGTCTTTAAAAAAAACAACCAATACAGTTGTTACTGCTCCTCCAATAACAAGGGTTTTCTTTGCCCTTTGATCATTTAATGGTGAACTTATTTCAGAGTAGAAATTTTTATGATTCCATGAATAAGCACTACTTGGGTGGCCTATATAAACGAATATTACTAGAAATGATAAATATATTATTCTACCTTTTCTACCCAAAAAATTTAGGGGCTGTCCAGAATTCGACTCAGGGCCGTATGCATAATTGAAAGTAAGTCCTTAGAATTGATTTGCAAAAAACAACAAAGGACTTACTTATGCCTCGATTAATGCTCACAGATGAGCTTTGGTCGAAGTTATGGCCAATAATGTCTCAAAATGGCATCTATGACAAGCCTGATCTTCGACATACCACAGAAGGAATTTTGTACAAAATGAGAGTTGGATGCCCCTGGAGAGACTTACCACAAGAGCACTGGAGCTGGAAAAAAGTGTATTCGCGATTTAACGACTGGTCCAAGTACGACAAATTAAAGAGTATATTTCTGAAACTTGTAGTTGAACCAGATATGGAGTGGAAAATTATTGATGGAAGTGTAGTCAAAGCTCATCAACATGCTTGTGGTGCACGTAAGGACGCCGAGAGTGGTATTGGAAAAACAGCTGGAGGCAATAGTTCTAAAATACATATGGTTGTTGATTCTCACGCGAATCCAATTGATTTTGAAATTACTGAGGGGCAAGTTCATGATATAAAAATGGCACCAGAACTTATAGAAAGAACTCCTCATAGTACTTATACTATTGCTGATAAGGGGTATGATGGTGAATATCTTCGTTGGGTAATCAGAGGAACAAAATCAATTCCAGTAATCCCCAGGAAAGAAAACTCGAAGATTGGAAACACTAATTTAGACAAAACGGCCTACAGAGAAAGATATAAAGTAGAAAATATTTTCGCTAGGTTGAAGCACTACAGGTCCATTGCAACTAGGTTTGATAAACTCAAAAGAAATTACAAATCCATGCTTTCTTTGGCATGTGCTTATATATGGTTAAAACTTTGATGCGAGGCCGGGAATTCTGGACAGCCCCTAACAATACCTTTATTTTATCCATTTGCTCATATTCTTTACTTTGATGTTACTTATAAAAACTAAAAATTTAAAGTCTTACGTCAAATAATTTATTCACTTGTTTTTAATTCATAGATAATCTTTAATCTGACAAATATGCATTATCCTTTTATAAGAAAAATCATTTAAAAATTTCATTCTTTTAGTTTTTAAAAAAAGTAATTTTTATTTTTACTTTTGTACCATCTGTTATTCCTTCTTTTTTCCTAATAGAAAGCTTAATTGGTACAAGATAACAGTTATGTTTAGTATCAAACCATATAGAAGTTTTCCAAGTTAATTCACCAATAGAAACCAACGATTTTAATCTTCCCCATCCTTCCTCTGAATTCTTATGAATATTTCTGATTATTTTGGATTTTGACTTTGGGACATTGGCAAAATACCAACTGTTTGGACCTTCATGCTTCCAGACACTGGCCATAAATTCATATTCGTCGAGGGTATCTTCAAACACTTTTTGCCTCCTTCTATCTACTATGATTCATGGACACTATTAAGCCCAATTAGCCATTTATATCCTGGGCCTTTATAACTTTTTTTGACTATACCCCAAACAGAAGTTTGTAATTCCTCCAACTCGCCAAGAACTATTATTTCATCATTTTGACAGAATCTATTTTTAGCGACTTCCGGTACAACAGTAAAACCCAAAGCTTTTTCAGTAATCACTTGTAATAAATCGATGTCATCGGCCTCTCCGATGATCTTTGGCGTAAGTGAGTTTTTAGAGAAAAATAATTCAATTTCATATTTTAAAAAAGAGTCATTTGTATAATTAAAAAATGGAATAAAGTTTAGGCCCTTAGGGAAGTTTTTTTTATGTTTCGCAAATTTTTTATGCGCCACCACAAATGTTTTATTGATTCCGACCCTATATGAGTCCATTGTACTCGAGATGTTTTCCTTACTGTCTGTGAATACAATATCAATATTTCCCTCCTCTAAATCGGCCAGGAGAAGATGTCTTTGATTCTCTCTAATATTGATGGATACATCGTCTTGTCCAAAAAGGGGAAGTATGCTGTTGTACAGAAAATACTGTGACATAAACTGTGTGATACCTATATCTAGGCTTTTTTTAGGGAGTTGAATTTTATTTCTTAGTCTATTGGTTAATTCACTAGACAGTTCGAACATATTCTCAGCGTATTTTAGGGCCAGTTTTCCTTCTTTGGTAAGGTGTAATCCCCTATTTTTTCTCTCAAAAAGCATACAGTTAAAGTACTCTTCAAGAAGTTTAAGTTGATCACTTATAGTTGGCTGAGAAATATGAATTTTTTCTGCCGCGGACTTAATAGAGCCCTCTTTTGCTACGATATAGAAGTAAAATAAGTGATTGAAATTAAGTCGATCCATCAAAAAAAATCCCAAATGATTAGTTTTATCCTAATTATTTTGACTTGTAAAACGATTTTTTCTAAATCCATTTTTCTACGATAATGGCGCTAATAACACACGTCTTATAGGAGATGATATGAAAAAGATTATGCTATTAATGTTTTGCTTAGGAATGACTAGTGGTAGTTTTGCAAAAGCAGATGGACCTTGTGGAAAGAAGAAGTATATAGATTGCAAAGGTGTGGAAGGACACAAAAGAGATTATTTCTGTAGCAAAAAAAATCCTGCAGAAAAAAAGAAAGTGACGAAATGTAAGACTGCAGAAGCTGCAAAGAAACAAAATAAGACAACAAAATAAATTTTTCTAAAAGAGAAAGGAAAAAGACTTAAGGAGTATAAAAATGAAATTAAGTAAATTAAGTGTACTATCTCTCGTATTAACTGCAATTCTATCAAGTTTTTCAATGGTAGGATTAGCTGAAGAGGGAATCACGATTCAACCTCCATCAGCAGAGGGAATGCAACCAGCAAGTGAATCAACTTCAAATGAAGAAGTGATTTTGAATGCTGATGATGAATCAACAACATTGCCAAGTTCTGATGAAATTATGACAGACGAATAATTTACGTCTAGATGTTTTAGAGGTTCTCTCTATACATCTTGGACATGAATTATCTTAGGGGCCCTTGATTACTATGTCCTTAGTTCAAGGGCCCTTCTTTTTTAAAAATATATTTTAAAATTTATTTCTACATTGCTTCAGAAGATTTCTTTCTGCCTTTGAAATCATCCATACTTTTATAAATTCCAAAGACATTGCCTGCGAGAAAATCAAATATTCTAAAAGGAAATAGGCCTTTGAGAAGTGTTACAAAGTTAATTAGAAATGGCATTCTCAAGAATACTTTGTTTTTTTCGATGGCCTTAATAATTTGAGTTGAAACATAGTTTGGTTTAAGTATTGGGATAACAGGAGACTTTACCCCATCAAACATTCCAGTATTTATGTAATAAGGTAGAACGGTGGTTACATGAATATCATCAAAATCACTTTCTACTTCTAGCCTCACTGAATCTGACCAACCAGCTACGGCCCATTTACTTCCACAATATACTGACATTTTTGGATTAGAAACGAGGCTACCGGCCGAAGCGATGTTAACGATATGTCCTTTCTTATCTTTTATCATTTGTTTGAGTGCAACGAGAGTCAGATGCATTAAGGCACTGGAATTGATCTTCATTGTTCTGTCAATATCGTCATGGGAATGTTCCCAGAATTTTTTACCAACGACTATTCCTGCATTATTAATGAGGATATCTATTCCTTTATGCTCTTGAAGTAAAGTGTTCATACCTGAAATAATTTGTTCACGATCAGAAACATCAACAACTTGCCCGAAAACATTTAATTTATTTTCTCTGAATTCACTCACAACTTTGTTAAGAAGAGTTTCATTGTAATCCCAAATGATAACTGATTTTGCACCTTTTTGGATCAGTTCATTTACCATACATAATCCAATACCTGATGCTCCACCTGTCACGAGAACTCTACTGCCTGAAATCTTACTCATCATTGCCCCCTTAGCATAATAGATTTAAATTCTTTTAACTTTTTTAAATATTAAGAAAAGATTATTAAGATTTTGTGTCGAAAAATTAGAGTTAATTAAAAACATACTCAAAAGAATAATTATTGCGCCAGTGATTTCGTAAGTATTCAAAATTCTTGCATTTATTAAATAATCTAAAATCATGGCCACTACCGGTATAAAAAAAGTGACTGAGGATGTTTTCAATGATCCAAATACTCTTATTAGTCTATAAAAAATAATAAAAGCAAGAGTTGTAGAAAAGAAAGAAAGATAAAGAATACTAAGAATAACTTTTTGCTGAGTTAATAATTTTAGATTTGGAAAACCTTCGGTAAAAAGTAATATTATGCCAATAAAAATAAGAGAAGATAATTGTTGAGAGAAGGTATTTAATCCCTTTATAATTTTTTTATTTTTACAAAGAACTCTTCTATTATAATTTATCCCAAATGCATAAAAGAATGCCATTCCAGTTAAGGCAATCAGCCCCTTTAGCTCATTGAGGTTTCCGGCAATATTAATTTTTGGATAGAAAATAAATAACATCCCTATAAGTCCAAAAAGTAATCCTAATATTTTTACAATTGTAATATTTTGTTTTCCTTCAAAGAAAAACATTGAAATAATTAGAGTCCAAAAAGGAACGGTTCCATTCATAATCCCAGCAATACTAGGCCCTATAAATTGTTCCCCCCAAAATAATAAGCAAAATGGAAATCCAATCGAAAACAGACCGGCCATCGATGATCTTGCAAGTTCAATTTTAAATTTTGAGCATGAGAATCTTATCTCTTTGCCATAAATTAAAATGATAAACAATATTGAAAATAAAACTCTATAAAAGGCAGATGTAATGGGAGGGACAGTCCCAATGAGTTCATTTATAGCTATAAATGATCCACCCCAAAAAATTGAAATCAAAACAAATAAAATATAGTTAATCAAAATCTTAACACTTCTAAAAATTTTTAAATGTGTTTTAGCTTATTTCTATGCGGCCTGCACTTTTTTTCTTACTTTTTTTAAAGCTTCAAGTAATTTTGACTTTTTTATGGGTTTTTCAAGAATGTCATCAATGCCTGATTCGAAGCATTTCTTACGCTCAGCAGGCATAACGTTGGCCGTCAGAGCAAATATTGGAGTGTGCTTGCCCATGTCTTTTTCATATTCTCTTATGAGTCTGGTGGCCTCCCATCCATCCATCACTGGCATTTGAATATCCATAAAGACGACATCGTAATTGTTCGTGATTGCCATTTCTTGACCTATTTCACCATTATTAGCGAGATCAACTTCAAGGTTAAATTTTTTCATGATACGTTTAAAAAGCTCTTGGTTCATATCATTATCTTCAACATACAAGATTTTTAGATCCTTATCTATTTGCATAGAACTTGTATCACTAATATTTTCTTTTTCAATTCTTCCACTCGCGCAAAAAAACTCGAACGAAAAATGGGTACCTTTTCCAACTTCGCTCTCAACAATAATTTCGCTCCCAAGAAGTCGAACTAAGCTTTGAACTATACTTAGACCAAGTCCTGTTCCACTGAAGTTTCTAGTCATTCCTGCATCGGCCTGATTGAAGGATTCAAATATTTTTTCAATTTTTGACCAGTGAATACCCGTTCCAGTATCTTCTACACTAACCTTAAGTTTTAAGTTTTTATCATCCTCCTCAAGTAATTGAGTTTTGACTAATATGCTTCCTGATGAAGTGAATTTAAAAGCATTATCAATAAGATGTAGTAAGATTTGTTTTAATCTTAAAGCATCAATTAAAATAAATTTTGGAATTTTTTCATCAACTTCTATTTTGAATTCAACATTTTTCTGCTTGGCCTTCAAATCAAAAATTGATTTAAGGGATTCATTAAATTCACTATAGTCTGTGTTTGTTTTGATTATATGAAACTTTCCATTTTCAATATCAGAAAGAAAAAGAATGTCATTTATGAGATCCACTACACTTAAGGCAGCAGATTTAAGGTATTTTATATTTTTCTGTGCATCTTCAGAGAGATTTTCATCATTCAGTAAATCTGCAATCCCTACTACGGTATTTAGAGGAGTACGTATTTCATGAGACATATTGGCCAAAAACTGCGTTTTTAAAGTTGTGGCCTCCTGAGCTCTTTCCATCTGAATGATCAATTTGTTTTCAATGTTCTTTTTCTCAGTAATATCATAGCGTATTGATATAAAAGAATCTAAATTTCCGTACTCATCAAATTGTGGGACTATTCTTGTATCGACCCAATAAAAATTTCCATTTTTTGATTTATTACAAATCTCACCTTTCCAAATTTTTCCACTTAGAACTGTTGACCACATCTCTTTAAAAAAAGATTTTGGATGGAGCCTGGAATTTAATATACGATGGTCTTTCCCAAGTACTTCTTCTTTTTCATATTGGCTTATTTTTGCAAAGTTCTCGTTGCAATCTATAATTTTCCCATCCTTATCAGCAATAGTCATGATGGCAGACTCCCTTAAGGCATATCTGTAATTTCTAACATCTTTTAGGGCCGCTAGCATTTCTTTTTCTTTTTGTTCTCTCTTTTTGAGTAAAGAACTTTCCTTAAAAAATGCGGAAATAAAGCCTATTATGCATAATATTGATAAAACTATCTCAATCGTTTGATATTTTTTGGCTTTAATTTCATATTCAATTGATCTTTCGTTTTGGAATTCACTCAGAAAAGATTTAGTTATATTGAGTTCATTATTCAAAATAATAATTTCATCTACTATTTGCTGGATATCTTGTGTGGTTGCTAAGTTATTTTTATCAAACTTATTAACTGTTAAAATTATTTTTTCAAATTTGTTTTGAATATTTATAAATGTGTTATTATTATTTTTAATTTTTAAATTTTCATTAATTAAAGAAGAGAGAGAATTAATAATTTTTTCTTTAAATATTTTCGTTTCTAAACCTATTTTTGATAATTCATCACTATTAAAATTTGATTTCTCTTTTGAAATCAAAATTAAGGTAGCATTTTGAAAACTTTCAAATAAATCTATTGTTTTACTTATTGATTGATTCTGATCGTTTAAATTTTTAAGATCTTCACGGACAACGTTATTAAAAAAAAGAAAACTGAAAATGAGAATAAAAAATATCCCACTTAAGATATATCGAAGATTATAAATTCCCTTGAAAGCATTTTTTTTCATAATTGAATACTTATCGGTATTTAAGGGATATTCTTAAATAAAGAAGTTGAAATCTATATACTCTAAACTCTTGAAATTATTTAATTTTAAATCACTCGTCCAATCTGCTCAATAATTTCACGACGACTAAATGGTTTCAGAATTGTTCCTGAAAATATACTCATATCACTTATGGACTCGTCCATATAGCCAGTCATGAGGATAATAGGAATATTAATTCCATGCAATTTAAGTTGTTTTGCTAGTTCAAGTCCAGTCATTTGAGGCATTGTTAAATCTGTTAAAATAAGACTAATCTGATCAATATTTTGGTTTTTAATATAGTCTAGTGCTTTAAGTGGTTGATCAAATTTTTCAACTTTAAATCCATTTTTTTCTAGAACTTTAGCACATAAACTCAAAGATTCTTTTTCATCATCTATAAGGACAATTCTTTTGCTCTCGAAGTTTTTTTCGATATTATCAAATTGAGATTCGTCCTCTTTTAAGATCTCTTTATTTGTTAAGGGAAGTAAAATTGTAAAAGTCGTCCCTTTATTTATTTCAGAACTAACAGATATTCTTCCTCCTAAATTTTGAATTATTCCATGAACGACAGACATTCCCATTCCAGATCCCTGTCCACTTTGTTTAGTTGTAAAAAAAGGTTCAAAAATCCTATTTCTAATATCTTTAGTCATTCCATGTCCATTATCTGAAATAGTTAAGACAGCAAAGTCCCCATCCTTTAATTTTCTTTGATCAAGATTTAAAGTAATTGTTCCATTTTCATCCAAAGCATGTGAAGCATTTATACAGATATTTAAAATAATTTGATTAATTTGAATATTACTGGCCAGTACTTTTAAACTATTCTCAAATCCACTGAACTCAATATTGTGATATGAGGGAATTGTCGCTCGAACCATATGTAAAGATTCTTCAATTGTACGTTGTAAATCAATTACCTTTTCTTCAGCAACATCTTTTCTACTAAATATGAGAATTTTTTTAATAAGTTCTTTTCCTCTAAGGGAAAAACTTTCAATATTTCTGATGCTCTCTTTTTCTTCTTCTTGAAGATGTTCAGAATCTATTAAACTTAAAGCATTAAAAATACCTTGTAGAATATTGTTAAAATCATGGGCGATTCCACCTGCAAGAGTTCCAAGAGCCTCCATTTTTTGAGTCTGATTTAATTTCTCTTCAAGTTCTCGACTTTTTTGCTCCTGAATTTTTATATTTGTTTTATCAATTAATACTCCTGTCCAAAGGATGACTCCATCGACTTCTTTAAATACATTTATATTTAATTGCCCCCATAATGTTTTATTATTGATGACAATTTTTACTTCCTTTAAGATTTCTTTTTCAATTTCATCATGAAACACTGATTGACTGATTTCATATACATTTTCTAGTTGAAGAAGTGCTAGTAACTTTGCTGGATTATTTAAAAATAAGTCCTCATCGACTTGGTATATATTTTGGCCACCAGTGCTAATATGTGTGATTGTAATCTTGTTTTCTGAAACCTTAAATTGGAAAACGAGTCCTGGAATATTGTTAGAAATTGTGAGAATTTTTTTATCTGTTTCAATCAATGCTTTTTGATATTCGATTTTCTTTTGAAAATCTTCTTTAAGTCGTGTTCTCATTGAATTTAGAGAGTCCACAATATGATCTAATTCATCCGTTTCATTTTTATTACTCTTTCTTTTTAGCGATAATTCTTCCCCAAGAGAATCGAGGTTTATTGAAGAAGCAAAGTTTGAAATCGTCGAAAGGTGCCTACCAATAAGCTGATAGAAAATTAAAAGTATAAAGAATGAAACAAAAAAAGTTTTTGTCGTTTGTGAAAGGAGAATAATGATAGATTTTTCTCTTAATCTATCCATCATTGTATCCTTACTGGCCACAACTTTCAGCTGTCCAAGAGTAATTTCTTGCCCATCAATATTGTTTTTTATCTTATAAATCCTCTCTAGTTTGTTACTGATATTATCTGTATTTCCAGTTTTATAGACCTCACCGATATCAATTTTAAGTTCTAAATATTCTATATCTGGTATTTTTAAAAGTCCCTCTAGTTGGATTTTAATTTGCTCTTTATTTAAAACCCAAACACTTTGTGCCAAACTTGAAATATTTGAACTCTCAATCTCACTGAGTTTATGAAGAAGAAAATTATAATCATCCAGATAATCTTTAGATAGCTGGAAACTTGTTAAGATTAGCGTTACAAATGAAGATACAAGTAAAATCCTTACAAGTAATTTTTTCGCTAGAGGTCTTTGAATATTATCTTTGGTGATTTTTAATAAAGAATTCATAGCGTATCCAATTAGTTGATTTTAGTATTAATTATGCACTTTTTTGAGAGTACTGAAAAGCCTGGCCAAGTGTAGTTAATATTGCTACTTATTCGTAGGAAACAAGGAGTTGTTATGCTTGAACAAATCAATCAAGAAATTAAAAACGCGATGAAGGCCAAAGCAAGTGATAAACTTTCAGCGTTAAGATATCTCAAGAGTATGTTGATGGAGAATTCTACGAGTAAATCTCCAAGGCCAGAGATGGATGTTATTATCTCTCATGTAAAAAAACTTAAGGACTCTCTGGAAAATTATCCTAAAGAATCTGATCAGTACCAAAAACTTGTTCAAGAAATAATGTATGTGGAAGTCTATCTACCTCAACAACTAAGTGAGCAAGAAGTTGTTAAATTTATTACAGATATCATAACTAAGTTAGATAATCCAAATATGGGTGGAGTAATGAAGGAACTCTCTCCGCTAATTAAAGGTAAATTTGATGGTAAAAAGGCCACGGAACTTGTTTTAAAAGAACTGGCCTAATTCTAGGCCTAAGCACTTAAAGCTCTCAGTTCTTTTCTGAGAATTTTTCCAACATTTGATTTTGGGAGATCATTTTTAAATTCAATAAATTTGGGAATTTTGTAACCTGTTAGATTTTCTCTACAGAATTTCATGAGTTCACTTTCTGAGAGACTGGGATCTTTCTTTACTACAAATATCTTTACCACCTCACCACTTTTATCGTCAGGAACACCTACTGCCGCACATTCAAACACTTTTTCATGTTCAGTGATTACATCCTCAATTTCGTTTGGATAAACATTGAAGCCGGAAACCAATATCATATCTTTTTTACGATCAACGAGTTTCACATATCCTTCAGGAGTCATATATCCCATGTCTCCAGTTTTGAATTTTCCATCTTTAGTCATTACTTTTTCAGTTTCATCAGGCCTATTCCAATAACCTTTCATAACTTGGGGACCTGAAATTGTAATTTCACCTACCTCGCCTATGGGGAGCTCGTTTTCATCATCATCTAAAATAACAACATCTGTTGAACAAATTGGTAGGCCAATATATCCGTTATAATCTTTGAGATCCATCCTATTCATACAGGCAGCGGGAGAAGTCTCTGTTAGACCATAGGCCTCAACAAGAGTTGTACCTGTTATTTTCTTCCATTTTTCTGCCACTGATTGTTGTACGGCCATCCCTCCACCAAGAGCAAGTTTAAGTCTTGAAAAATTTAGAGATTTAAAATCTTCATTATTAACTAACCCATTAAAAAGAGTGTTGACTCCTGTTAAACAAGTGAATTCCCATTTTGATAATTCTTTTACAAATCCGCTAATATCTCTTGGATTTGTAATCAGTACATTTAGTGACCCTAGAGAAGAGAATATGAGACAATTCGCTGTAAGAGAAAAGATATGGTAGAGAGGTAATGGAGTGATAATTATTTCTTTACCTTCTTCAACCGCAGGTGAAATCCAAGTTTTGGCCTGGATAACATTTGCAACGATATTTGAATGAGTCAAGATCGCACCTTTACTTACACCAGTTGTTCCGCCAGTGTATTGTAAAAAAGCAATATCATTTGGTGTAATTTCTGGCCTAGAAACAGTTTCAGCATTGCCTATCTTTAGGGCCTTATTAAAATTAACAGCATTTGGTAATTTCCAAGAAGGAACCATTTTTTTTACATATTTTATAACTGAATTTACAATCACAGATTTTGGAAAATTAAGCATATCACCAATTGCAGTTATGATAACATTTTTCACACTTGTTTTATCGATTATTTCATCGAGAGTGTGGGCCGCATTTTCAAATATAATGATCGTTTCTGCACCGGAATCATTTAATTGATGTTCCAACTCTCTGGGAGTGTAAAGTGGATTAACATTTACAACAACCATACCTGCCTGCAATATTCCAAACAAAGCGATTGGATATTGCAGTATATTTGGCATCATAATCGCAACCCTATCTCCTTTTTGAAGACCTAATTCATTTTGCAAATATGAGCTAAACTTTAGAGTGTAATATTTCAATTCATTATAGGTGATGTGTTTTCCCATGCATGAGAAGGCCAAATTATTTGGAAACCTTCTATAGGCCCCATCCATTATTTCTGAAATATTACTGTACTTTGCATAATCAACATTTTGAGGAATACCCTCAGGGTAACTATTATACCAAACTTTATCCATTCGACCCTACCTTACAGTTTTATCCACGCCATGATATACCTAGAAAGGGCATTGTGTCCATCTTTGGTACTAATATGCATTGATTAATAGTCTTTAGAGTTAAACCAACATCCCGGTCTTAAAGCTTGTGGCCAACTCGTTAATTCATCCAAGCAAGAGCCTTGTGAAATATTTGTGGAATCAAAGGGAATTTTATGCTTGAAGGAACAATGTGCGCCAGAAATGAGGGTGTCTAATCTGCATTGAGGGGCAGGGTGAGTATGTAAAGTTCTGCCAATCTTAAATAAATCTTTGGCCCTGAGTGAAGGTGCTTTCCAGTAAGGTTTAAATGTGGCGATCATACTCGCAAAATCAAGTGCAGTTTTGGAAACTCTCTGACAGTAAATATTTGCACCACATCTCTTCTCAAGATCTTCCCTAAGTTTCTGAGGATACTTGTCAATTTGTCGTTTATTATCAGCTTCACGAAATATTTTGGGTAAACATTTCGAGGACGCAAAAAAATCGGCCTGTCCCTCTACGCTATCCCAGCCGCGAGTATTATCGTTTCTCATTTTTTTTGGCGCGCCACCCAAATGATGACCAAGTTCATGACACAGAAACATCAACAATACATCTTCAGTTAACATTGAGTGTTCTAGAAAGGGTCTTGAGACGTAGATTATTGGATTGTGTTGATTATCTTTAGTTGTATAAACTTTCGCCCTTGAAGTCCTTTCGTCAATTTTTACATCCAAGTATTTTCCAAAATATAGTTCCACTTCAAGTGACATTCTCGACTTAAAATAGTTCAACGTTTCATAATAAGATTCAGCAGCAGAAATCCCTATATTGTTTTTCAAGGATTGGTTTTGTGCGGGGAAATCAAAGCAATCCACGTATGCTTTAGCAATTAGCGATTGTAAGAAAATAAGATTTAATATAATGTAAATGTAAGTTTTCATACACAATCCTTCGCGTATAAGTTTAAAACAATTATATCTTAATTATATTCTCACAATCTGACAAAAATCAGAATAAATAAGCTTCTTAATCATGTTCATATTCTTCATAAAGGTTTAGATTATTAGTATACAGAATGTCAGACTAAGGAAGGAGGACTCCATGAAAAGAAATCGATTATTTTTAATTGCTGCTTGTCTTATCTCTACTCAGCTTTATGCTAAAGAAATGAATCAAAAGAAATTCCAAATGGATCATATAAATGCTGCCGCTATTTATGTGCCACTAGGTTATGATGCCAACGATAAAATTGAGATTGTCGTTGAGGCCATGCTGCCAAATTTATGTTTTGAAGCACCTGAAACAAAAGTAAAAGTTGAAGGAGATAAAATTGCAATAGATCTTAAAGCTAAGCATTTTATACCTAGAAACATCTATATGAATTGTGCAGAGATGAATGTGCTTATTCCACAGACAGTTGACGTTGGGACGCTTTCTCAAGGTGACTATAAGATTTCATTAAATGAATCTCAAAAGCGACTTCCAAATGAAAATATTATGCAAGATTCTCTTCATGTTGATGAAACTAAAAGTGATGGTATAGATAATAATCTTTATGCCAATGTTGAGTATATAGATAAAATTCCAGGTTCAAGAACAGTTTATTTGAAAGGGAACAACCCATCACCATGTTATGAGCTAGATACAATTGAGTATTTTAACAATGGGAACAATACTTACTCAGTGCTTCCAATACTAAAACAAGTTTCAGAGGTCTGTCCTCAGGTAGTAGAACCATTTAGTTATGAATTTACAGTACCAGAAGATCTTAAAACTGACAGAGTAATGATACATGTTAGAGCTTGGGGTGGGGAGTCCGTCTACACAATTTTTAACAACTTACTCCACCTTTAATAAAAATGGCCAAGGATGATACTCTACGCGTTCTTGGCCATATCAACATACTGCTCCATTACAATTTTTAACTTCCTCTTCATAATGTTCTTAATTTTCTGATTTATTTTGTCAATTAAAAGGGTTTCTGCATGCTGTGTTTAAGATATATTGCTATAGCATTAGTCAGTTTATTTTCTGTAAATATTTATGGTAACAACGGAGAAATTGTAGATATACCTTTGCAAAAGATCTACACACCCCATGGATTAGATACAAGTGAGAAAATTCATATCGTAGTTGAAGCAAAGCTACCTGATTACTGTTTTGATTCAACTATTGAAGTGAAATACGAAGTAAATAGTTATACTAAAGAAATCACTTTTTATGCATATGCACCAATTCCTCAACATGACGATTTTTGCATTCAATCTCAAAAAACTCTTTTAAAAGAAATTGTTATGGGAAACCTTGAGCGTGGTGAGTGGAAAATCATCTTGAACAAAGATACTGAAGATTATTATGAAACGAATATCTTTATCAATGATCAATTATTAAAAAATTCGGGTATATTGAAACTGGCCAATATAACAAGTGTTGATTATGAATATGGTGATAAATTTTTTATTTTAAATGGTATTGCTGAAAGTGACTGTGATGCATTAAATGGGGAACCTATTTTTATTTCCAATGGGAAAAATACATTAACTGTCATCCCTCAAATTTCAAAATCTTCATATTCTATTCCACTCTATTATCCATCAGTTTGTCCTAAAAAACAGATTTCATTTTCACATAAAGTTTATTTTCCTGAGGACTTAGATTTGGAAGAAAAAACTGTTTTACTTCATATTAAATCTTCGGGTAAGAAGTCTTACAATTTTTTAGTAGAACTGCCATAACAAAATGAAACAAAAACAACATGAAAACAAGATTCACTCTAGAGATTTTTTGAAAAGTAGAGGATATTGCTGCAAAAGTGGTTGTGAAAATTGTCCCTATGATGATTTTGAAAAAGGAAATCCAAATGTTCCTTTTGAATTTATACAACAAAATGATCATTCTAATTACATATGTGAACAATACGAAGAAATTGAAAAAGAACTTTTTAAAATGGAAGGAGATCTATAATTCCATCTACTATGGAAGGAAAATAAACTCCCAATGCTAAACCAATTGAAGTAAAACCATTCAATTTATACTGAACATCATAAAGAGTTAATTCATAATTTATTTTTTCAAAATACAATTTTGCATAATACTTTTGCTTAATAAACCAATAAAGTGAGATATCCATTTTATAACCTAAATTTATTCCTGAATATGTCTCGTCAATATTATCTATACCGTTGTAGTATACACCTCCAATACTATAGCTCGCTTCTAAATTTAAATACGGAGTAAATAAGCTCGCAATAAGTCCATAGGAAAGCATCCAGTCAATATTTTGAAAAACATATTTATTCGGATCATCAAATAAAACCCTATATGCATTTCCGGTAAAACTTGGAGCTAGTTTAAACTTGTAATCCCAACGAGAATATAAATTGGGATTATCAACATGAGACATTCCAAAAATTGAAAGTATCTTAGGTAAATCATCTGGATTGCGTTCAATTTCTGAAGTTGCATCGTCAAAGCTGGAAAGTGTTTCTACTCCTGTATACATCGAGTTCGATATAGTCACACTATTTGGAATAAAGAAAATATTTTCGTCAAATATCTTTTTAAAAAAACTTCTGCCATTTTTAGATGTCTTAATTCGAACGGGAGTTTGCTTTAACTTCATTCTCTTCAATTTAAAAGCATCATATTTTTTTGCTTTTAAATAAGTCTTTCCTTTTTTTTCCAAAACTGAAAATGAAAGAATATGAGTGGCCTTATACTTTTCTCCTAACTCTATAAGTGTACTTTTACTAATTTCATTTGGTGTCCAGTCTCTTTTTCCATCGATGCCAAATCGCATGAAATCTTTCCAAATACGATCATCAATTTTCACTTCTGAGTCCATTCCTAGATATTGCTTATTTTTCTTGATCCAATTTTGAATATTTCTTCTCATCATAGGGCCAACTGATTCAGAATACGGAAGTGCTATGTAGATGTTTTTTGAATTATTTTTTCTGGATTTCCCTCTAGATAGACGACTAAAAACATCATCTTCACATTTATACATACCATCCCATACAAAATCACTCACTAACAAAGCACCTGATAAAATGGGTGATGCTAATGCTAAGTAGAGATCAGGTAAAATAGACTCCGTCCAATTCAACTTACATTTATAATTAATATTTTGCTCTTTTTCATTTTCCCAAGAAAATTTAAACCGATGGTCATTTTTCGAAGATAACTTATAAAAAAAAGGAGTTGTTCCTATATCAATCTGTCCCTTTTGAACCTTGGCCATTCTAGGATAAGAGTCAACGATAATTTTTTGATCCTTATTTAACATTAGCCCACAAGATGACAATGAAATTGAAAAAAATAAAATTGATGGCCAACGAAGCAAAGCACAATCTCCCTTTAAAGTTCATTAAAACTTTTCCATGAAAAAGAATAGCTGGCCAGAAAGAATTTTCTCTATAAAATTTAATTTTATTCTTAAACGGTATGTTTTTTTATGAGTTTTACAACTTCTCTTTTGCTTAGTTTTTGATTGAGGGAACTCACAATATGAACCATATCATCCCCCTTAAGGCCCATTCTTTTCGCTTTTTTTATGGCCTCTATTATCATTGAATCATTTGCATGAACTTTCTTTTCACTAGTTAATTTTTGAAAAATGTCTTTAATCATAGCTCTACCCTAATTTGAAGTTTGTTTAGTTATAAAACCTTGTTCAACACCATGCCCAACTCTGACAAGTAATGATATTACAAATAATCCTGCGGCCCAAATTGAAACAGTAACACCTACTTCTAATAAAGTCGGAGTATACTCTACAACCTCACCAAGGGGAGAAGGAATAAATCCTGGAACCACTAAACCCATCCCCTTTTCTATCCATATCGCAACAAAAAGAAGTATGCAAGAAGGGTACAAAAAGATCGCTTTATTTCTAAATTTTGGAATACATAGAATAATCGTCGCAAGTACGTTTAAAAATATAGACGTCCATAGCCAAGGTACTAAAGTACTGTGTTCTCCAAGTCCAAAGAATAGGTATACTGCACTTAGACTGTGTTCTGTTACATTGTAGAATTCTTTGAATACTTCAGAAAAAAGCATGATTATATTAATTATTGCTGCAACTGTTACTATTTGAGATAACTTTTTAATTACATTATGAGCAACAATGAAAGGACTAAAGCGATCAACAAGACCAAGTAAAACAACAATGAAAGCTGGCCCTGCTGCAAAGGCAGATGCCAAGAACCTAGGGCCCATTAGAGAATTGTTCCAAAATGGTTTTGCTGAAAGGCCAGCATAAAGAAACGCTGTGACAAGATGAATCATAAACGCCCAAAAAATACTAATTAAAATAAAAGGTAAATACACTTTTTTACTTGGTATCTTACGATTATACCGAGAATATAAAATATAAAATGGTATAAAAAAGTTAATAGCTAAATAGACATTTAATACGATTACATCCCAAGTTAATAAAGATTGTGGCCAGTTAAAAACTCCGATCATAGGAATTAAATGCCAAAGTCTATGTGGGCCACCCATGTCAGCAGTTACAAAAAGTAGGCACATAAAGAGCGCACCAACAGCAACACCCTCTCCGACTAAAACAATATTATAAAAATCATAGTCACTTAAAAGATAGGCCGGAATGACAATCATAACAGCGGCCGCTGCAAGACCAACTAAAAATGTGAAATTTGAAATATAAAGTCCCCAACTCACATAATCAGTCATTCCTGTTACAATAAGACCTTTATCTAATTGCACCAAATAGAGATAAAATCCCATCCCCATAAGTATGACAAGAAAGCTTAACCATAGGCGGTAATAAAGGTTTCCTTTAAAGCTGAATTTCAAACATTCCGATAGAAAGTTGATTAAATTTTTTGATCCAGATTCCATATGACCTCTAATCCATGTAATACCAAAATTTTGGTTCTGTTCCTAATTCTTCTTTCAATCTGAAAACTTTCTTATTTTCAATAATGTGTCTTATTTCACTATTAGGATCAAGAAGATTCCCAAAAACTCTTGCACCAGTTGGACAAGCTTCTACGCATGCAGGATTTTCTCCATTTCTTGTTTTTTGTACACAGAAAGTACATTTTTCCATGACACCTTTCATTTTACTTCGATTACCAAGATAATGTTGAACGGGATTGAGTTCATCTTGTGGAACCTGTGGATCTGTCCAATTGAAACGTCTTGCAAAATATGGACAGGCAGCTTCGCAGTACCTACATCCTATACACCAATTATAATCTATAACAACTATCCCATCCTCTTCTTTCCAAGTGGCCATTGTTGGGCATACTGGAACACAAGGAGGATTTTCACAATGCATGCATTGAGTTCCCATATAGAAATTACCATCTTGTGGTACTTCATGATAGAAACCAGCATCTGCTTCATCGAAACTTATATTTCCATTTTTCATTTCGAAGACTTTTATATACTGCATATCACTGCTGCGGTCTAAGTTATTTTCTTCAACACATGCCTTGATACAATCCATATATCCTTGACATTGACTGATGTTGAAGGCGTACCCAAAAAGTACACCAGGAATTGGCCCTTTGTCTGATATCTGAACTGTTTCATTTCTTCTAAGTTTGGCCAGTTTCTCAAGTCTTTTGACGGCCTTTCTTTTTTCTCTTTTGGTCATGAGGCGATAATTTTTCTGAAAATATTCTTCCCAACTGAGAGCTGCTTTTTCTCTTATATCATCATTTAAAAGAGGAGTCGCTCCCATGGCCATCAGAGAGGCCCCTACGCCTGCAGATCCTGCTGCGGTTTTTAAAAAAGTCCGTCGGTCAGTTTGTTTATTTTCACAGCTACAATTTGAACATGTTGAATGAGTAGCATCATTTTTATCTTCATGCTTATCTTTTTTTAATAGACGAGATATCAATTTGATCATAATTACTCTCAATGTTTCGATAGGCCTTTAAAATTGGCAGACTGAGGGTTAATACTTGGAAATCTCTTTTCAATAGAAGGTGTATGGGGATTATGGCAAGAGCTACAATTTTGAACAACTCGAATATCTCCCCAACCACTGGCCCTTTTTCCATGTGAACCCATTTTCCAATCTTTCACTTGAGTTGAGTGGCATTTCATGCATGTTTCAAAACTTTCATTCATTGATATTTTTGGGCCTTCAAGATTGTGAAGCATCCAGGGTTTATTTGAATCATGACAAGTCGAACAATTCATAATGTCATTACCAGCATGTTTAATTTTAATTCCAACATGAGACGATGGAATATTTGAAGATTTTTTCACTCCAGCTTCATGACATTGCATACACTTTCCAACCTCTGTATCAGAAAAGCGTTTAAGAACATTGAAGTTATTTCCATCTTTGAAACTAGTCGCTATTAGTTGCGATGGTTCAAACTTTGAAACTTCAAACTCACCAATGCTGGTGGTGAGTGTATTTTCTTTAATGATTTTACTGAGAGAAACATGATTTTTCTCTGGGTGACAAGAAACTAAGACTAATAATATAGGCAATATTTTATAAAGCATTACTTCCTTCCTTATCAGACTTTCTGCCCCACAAAGTATTTGTTTTAACAGTAATATGGCATTGAAGGCAATTCACTCTTTCGGGATGTCCGGTTCGAATGTCTTTCATCGCCGATGGTCCCCAATGGCATGAGGCACAGTTTTCTCTAAGTTGTAGGCCATGTGGAATGATAGGTGGAGCACCTGGTAATGAGGTATTCCTAAGTTTTTTTGGTTCTGGCCTTTTCCAGTCGATTCCAGAAAATCTGCTACTTGTTTCTTTAGCAACATGACATTGTCTGCAGTTCATATAGTCCGGGTGAGGAACAACTGGTGCGTAAGCATTGAACTCAGGAGCGAAGTTTCCATTTTTATGACAATGCAGACAATATTGAACTTCTCCGCCTTCCATGGTTGTTTTAATTTTATGAGGGATTACTGGAGGAGCACCATGATAGGCCCTTCGTTCTAAATACTCATCCATTGATCTTGGGTTAGATTTAGGCAATTGATATGAATCCCAACCCCATTCTTTAGAGATAAACGGGCCAGCTTCTTGAGCAAGTCTTTCATCTATTCCCAAAAATTGGTTTTGAGAAACATTTTTGGGTTCATGATCGACGTTCACAAAATGTTCCACAAAATAACATTTCGTAATCCACCCTCCTACAAAAAGGATGATTGCTATTATGATCAAGTAAATGTAGGGTCGTTTTCCATTTTCCATTTTTTACCTAAACATGTTTTTCAACTTTCACTGCACATTTTTTATAGTCTGGTTGTTTTGAAATTGGACAAAAAGCATCCAATGTCAGCTCATTAATAAGTAGTTTTTCATCAAAAAATGGTACAAATATTTGTCCTTCAACAGGTCTCCCTCTTCCATTAATCTGAGCTTTAAGAACAATCGTTCCTCTTCTCGAGGAAACTTTCACCTTATCACCATTTGTAATTGATAATCTCTTTGCATCATTTGGGTTTAGCTCTACATAAGCTTCTGGCATGGCCTGGTGAAGAGCTGGAACTCTTCTTGTCATAGAACCTGTATGCCAGTGTTCAACGACTCTTCCTGTATTGAGTAAAAATGGATACTCACTATCTGTTGGCTCGGGCATTTCTTCAAATGGACGAGCTATAATACATGCCTTGTGATCTGGCTTTCCGTAAAAATCAAATCCTTTATCCTTACAGGCTGGATCGTATTTTCCATTAAATCTCCAGCGTGTTTCTTTTCCATTCACATATGGCCATCTCATTCCAGGATTTTCCTTAAGCACTTCAAATGGGGCCATTCCATGTTTATTTCCTTCATGAAATTGTGAATACTCCTTATAAATCATTTCAATATGATTTGATTCATCCCAAGGGAACATATCTTTGAAGCCCATTCTTCTGGCAACTTCTATGATTTGCCATGTATCACTCATTGCTTCACCTGGGGGTTTTACAATTTGCTCAAAATGTTGAGTTCTTCTCTCAGAGTTTCCGTACATCCCCTCTCTTTCTATCCACATTGCTGAAGGTAAAATAACATCCGCTATATCCGTTGTGGGAGTTGGATAGATATCAGAGACAACAATAAAACGATCTTCTTTTTTTGCACCATCTCGGTAACGATTTAACTTAGGAATTGTCACCATTGGATTGGTCACCTGGATCCACATAAAACGTATATCACCTCTATCTAGAGATCGAAACATTGAAATAGTATGATTACTTGGCTTAGGATCTATTCTTTCAACTGGAATATTCCAAATTTTTGCCGCAAATTTTCGGTGATCCTCATTCATAACAACACCTTTAGGGAGTTTATGAGTGAGAGTTCCAACTTCTCTTACAGTTCCACAAGCAGAAGGTTGTCCGGTTAGAGAAAAAGGGCCATTACCAGGTTGTGAAATTTTTCCAGTTAGTAGATGTATGTTGTAAATAAGATTATTGACCCAAGTTCCTCTAGTGTGTTGATTTGCACCCATACACCAAAATGAAGTTACTTTGAGTTTTGGATTTCCATAAATTGAGGCCAGATATTTAATATCTTTCGCCTTAACACCTGAGATTTTCTCTACTTTTTCAGGTGTGTAATCTTCTAAGAACTTTTTATATTCTTCAAGTTCTAGATTTTCTAATTGATCCTGAAATTTAAATTTATCTTCTAATCCATACCCAATATTGGTTTTTCCTTTTTTGAAAGAGCAGTGATTTTTTACAAATGTCTGATCTTCCCAACCATTTTTAAGGATTTCATAGCAAATAGCGTTTGCAAGCGCCAAATCACTTTGTGGTTTAAAAAGAAAATACTTATCAGCAGCTAAGCTAGTTCTTGTTACTCTGGTTGTGAGATCAATTATTTTTGCGCTTTTTAATCTGTATTTTCTATCTAGCATCCTTGAGAACAAAACAGGATGCATTTCGGCCATATTATTTCCCCACAATACGAAGACATCTGCATAATCGATATCTTCATAACAACCCATGGGCTCATCTGCTCCAAAAGTTGAGAGAAACCCAGTTACAGCACTGGCCATACATAGCCTAGCATTTGCTTCAAGATTATTAGTCCCAAGAGCACCTTTCATAAATTTCGAGGCCACATATCCATCAGGTATAGTCTACTGCCCACTTCCATACATGGCCACTGAATCTTTTCCATGCTTTTTGATAGTCTCAGACATTTTACTCGCAACAAGATCAAGAGCTTCACTAATAGGTACATCAACAAATTTGCCATCTCTTTTTACTTTGGCCGTCTTAATTCTGTCTGTTCCATACATTGTTTGGATTGAATGATATCCCTTTACACAACATAGACCTTTATTGACAGGAGATTCTGGATCACCTTTTACGGCCACGGCCTTACCATCTTTTACAGCAACGAGAAGTCCACATCCAACACCACAAAATCGACAAGGAGTTTTTTTCCAGTCTAAAGGTCCTAGATGCTTAAATTCATCTTCTCTTGCAAAGATAATTCCTGGAATCATGGCCTTTGCTGCGATGATGGCCGAACCAATGGCCATTTGTTTTAAGAAAGCTCTTCTGTTCAGGGGTAATTGATCAACAAGATTCATTCTCAACCTCTATTATAGTTTCATCTGATAATGCGTATACTAAGTTTAATATTCCTAAAGATGGGATGTTCTTTAATTTTTCTTGGAGAACCTCATCTTCTTGGTCAGTTTTTGTATCAGTTAGAATGATGAGTGTGTTGTCATTTTCGGCCGGATAAACCTCAGTATTTTCTAGATGAGCGAGTTCACTTAAGAGAAGTTCTCTCTTACCTTCAAGAGGTTGAGCGATATAACTCATTATGGGCATTCCATTCGCCTTTGATAAATTTTGCTATAGATATAATCTATAATATTTATTTTGAATATACAATCTTCATTTCAAGGAAAAAGTTTCTTGTATAGTAAAGATTCTTAAGCAATAGTTGATAGCGAAATATATTTTTAAAATATGATTTAGATTATCTTTAATCTATCTTTGAGAACGGAGTTTTAGTTTGATTGGAGTCGTTGAGGCACTTGAAATTTTAAAAGCAAATACTTTTCCATTTTACTCAGAGGTTATTGGTCTTGAATTTATTTGTGGCCGTGTATTGGCCCAAAACATTTATGCGACACGTATGCAACCCCCTTTTGATAGAGTGGCCATGGATGGAGTTGCTATAAATTTAAAAAACTATTCACAATCTTCAAATATTATAGAAGAAGTACAAAAGGCCGGGGAAAAAGCAAAAAATTTGGAAAATCTGCAAAATGTAATTGAGGTTATGACCGGGGCCACACTTCCAAATGGGACAGATACAGTTGTCCCCTATGAAGAATGTCATATAGAAAACAGTAGAGTTGAAATTTCAAATATGGATCAAGTAAAACTTGGCCAAAATATACATTGCTTAGGAAGTGATTGTCAGACAGGAGATCTTCTCATTCAAAAAGGAGTTCAGATCACATCAGCGCATGTTTCATTAATTGCTGGACAAGGGATATCAGAAGTTAGTGTCTATAGATTTCCAAAAGTTGCCATCATTAGTACAGGTGATGAATTAATCGCTCCAGGAATTTCCTGCGAAGATTATCAAATCTGGCGCTCTAATCCTTATGCTGTTCAAGCGGAGCTTATTGCAATTGGTGGAACAAGGGAGAACATTAGTCTCTTTCATCTTTTAGATGATGAATCTGAAACCGAGGAAAAAATTAAAGAAATCTTAAATTCCTTTGATGTCCTTATTCTATCTGGAGGAGTTTCAAAAGGTAAATTCGACTATGTACCAAATGCCCTTAAAAACTTAGGTGCTCAAATCCAATTTCATAAGATCAAGCAAAAACCTGGCAAACCCATGCTTTTTGCAACTGTTAAGGAAAGAAATAAAGCGATATTTGGTTTACCAGGAAATCCAGTGTCTGCGCTTATTTGCTTTAAAAGATATGTTGTCCCTTATTTCAATCTATGTATGAATATTAATCCTAAACCCAAAACGGCCATCTTTAATAGTGACATAAAACTGAAAAAAGATTTTACGTTGTTTTGCCCTGTAATTACAGAAATTGATGATAAAGGTCAGACCATTGCCACATCAATAGACTCTAATGGTTCTGGTGATTTTATCAGCTTGGGAAATTCACATGGTTTCTTAGAAATTTTACCGCAGAAAGAAAGTCAAGTTTGTGAGTATTTTCAATGGGGCCAATTATAAGTTCTATCCATATCGTAGTTTTTAAATCTATAATTATTGCCATATACATTGAATGAAAAAATCTCACTTTAAATATTAGGGGGAAAGATGTCTTTTTTTGATTGGAATAGTAATTTTGATATAAAAGTAGAGCAAATGAACGATGAGCATAAAAAACTTATAGCTCTTATGAATAACGTCTATGTATTAAATGATAAAAGTTCTCCGCGCGTTGAAATAATTAAATCAATGGATGAATTAAAAGAATACATCAAAATTCATTTTGCAAATGAAGAAAAATACATGTCTGAGGTCAACTATCCAAAATGTGAGACTCATAAAATAATACACAAAGAACTCCTCAATTCATTTGAGGATCATTATAAAAGTTATGTTAATAGTGCAGAACTTCTTTTACCAAATTCAATATTAATGTTTTTTAGAGATTGGTTGTCAGCACATATTTCAGGGATTGATAAAGAATATGGAAGCTTTGCAAACAATGAAAATGTGAATTAGCATCATTGCAAAGAACTCACACCATCAATTAAAGAATAACAATTTTTGAGACCTTGTTGTCTTAATTTTGAAACGAGATTTTTACTCCTGATTCCTTTTTGACAGACAAAAAGATAGGTTTCTTCACTTGAAACTTTTTCCTTCCATTCTTCATAGGCCGACAAGGGCCAGTTCTCATTTATATCTTCAGGGCCTCTCTCACTAGATTCTCTAATATCTATAATTTTGAATTTATTTTCTTTGAAATCCTTTAATTCAAATTCTTCGAAGAACTCATATTGATTACCTACAAAAGGTATAATTTGAGCACTATGAGAACATAAAACACAATTAATACTTTTGTTCCATGCAAGATTTTGAACTTCACCAGTTAAAAGATTTAAAATGAATGTTGAATTGTGGCGAACAGTTCCCAATTGCAATCTTAACTTGATAACTTCCATTGCACATAATGTTCCTATACTTCCAGTCACCGAACCTATAATGCCGGCCTCAGCACAATTTTGAACACAATTTCTCTCAGGAATTTGAGGCCAAAGACATCTTAGACATCCTTTTTCATTCTCAAGAGAAAAATTAAAAACTTGAATTTGTCCCTCAAATTGGTAAACAGAGCCTTGCACTAAATCCTTCTTCAACGCCCAACAACTATCATGTAACAGAAATTTTGTTGCAAAATTATCTGTGCAATCAACAACCAAATCATTTTGTTCAATTAACGTTTTTGCATTTTCCGCATTCAATTTAGAAACAATTGATTGGATTTCAATAAAAGGATTTTGCTTTGATAATTTTTGTGCAAGAACCTCGGATTTATTCTTTCCAATATCATCTAAATGAAAAAAAATCTGCCTGTTTAGATTGCTTTGTTCTACCTTATCAAAATCAATAATAGTTAATTTCCCAATTCCAGCTGCTGCTAAATAAGTTCCTAACGGATGACCAATTCCACCAGCTCCCACAATGAGTACTTTAGATTGCTTAAGTTTCTCTTGGCCAAATTTTCCAATTTCATGAATTGAAGTTTGCCTACAATAAAAGACTTCTTCTTTCATCTTTAATGTCCATGATGTGTGTGTTCCTGACAACCATGGCATGCAACCCAAACAGGATCTTGATCAATATAATACTCTCTCTTCCATATAGGAACTCTACTCTTTACATTGTCTATAATGTACTGGCATGCCCTAAAGGCCTCTTTTCTATGTCTTGAGGCCACATGTATCCACACTGCAAGATCCTTAAGATTGAGATGGCCTATCCGATGTACGCAAAACGCCGAATGTAATTCATATTGACTTAAGGCCTCATTAATTATTATTTCGCCTTCTTTGCTGGCCATTTCCTTGTAACTTTCATACTCAAGAGAAGTCACCTGGTGTCCATTATTAATATTTCTGACTCGACCTTCAAAAGTTACAATTCCACCACTATCATCGTTATTATAAGCAAACTGATTTTTTATCGACTCTATTTCCTGTTCATGAATTAAAAACAAACTATCCTCCCGCTACTGGTGGAATAAAAACGACAGTATCGTTTTCTTTCAATGGATGATTAAAAGGTACATATTTTTCATCTATTGCAACTTTAATGTTTTTAGCATCTAATAAAAATGAATACTTCTTTGACAATTCTTTATAGAGGTCTTCTGGATTAGAAACACTTGTAGAAATCTCTTCCTCACTCTTTCCAGTCTCTTCACGAAACTGAGCAAAATATTTGATTTTAATCTTCATCGAAACCTATCCTTAATTTCATTAAACTCTTGTGGTGTGTTGATATTTAAAAGTATATTTTCATGAAGAGGTTGTAAACTTTTTACTCTAGATTGATACAATAACTTACGAGGGCAACTAACACCAAGAGACATCAATTGCCAAAATCTTATTGAGGCCTTTGGCTCGTAAATTGTAAATAATGGCTCATCCCATTTTTTTTCAGGATTGTTAAAACATGTGGCCATTTTAAATGGATCACGATTATTTAACAAAAAAGATATTGCCTCTTCATTAATAAAAGGCATATCACAGGCCAGTACTAAAAAAGCTGAATTTGGAAATTCTAAAAATGCACTTAAAATTCCTCCAACTGGCCCAAAATCTGAAAACCTATCCTTTATACAAGGAACGTCAATATCTTGCTCTGGTCTTATTGAACAAAAAACAGTGTTTAATTTCAAACTAAGAGTATCAAAAAGATACTCAATTTGTGTTCTTCCATAATACTGAATCTTTCCTTTTTCTCGTCCCATTCTTTTAGATCTTCCACCATTCAATATAAGTCCGTTTATAGGAGGAGGACTCCACTGTTCAAAAACAAACTTATTAATAGATTCGATATCATCGATATGAAAAATCGGTAGATCTACATTTGGGCCAGTAGAAGTACGAGTCACAATTGCTTTTAAAGAATGTGGATTAGTATTTAAATAATTTGAAAGTAAATTTTGGTCTTCTTCAGTTCCTGTCCAAACTAAAATCTTATCTCCAAGGGAATTTTTATATCCTTCTATGTAAATAAAATCATCATCTATAAACAACTGCTTATTTATTATTTGGTTAATTGGATTTTGAATTTGGAAGGCCTGTCTATCAGGGGAGTTTATCCCAATTGTTTTCGCACCGGCCATTTTAGCCTTGTGAGTATCCTTTCCCTCTCTATCTATTTCAAATTTATGGGCATCATGCTTCATGTATCCAATTTGATATTTATTTGAGTTACGTTCGATCAGACGAGTTATTAAAGTAGTTTTCCCACTACCAGAATGTCCACAAAAAGACATTTCAAAAGGATGAAATAATTTATTGCCTTTTAGCGTAATCACTTTTACCACCTTTTTTCATAAGGAGATGACAATTTCTGATTTCTATTTCCTGACTTAATGCCTTACACATATCATAAATTGTGAGGGCAGCTATTTGCACTCCAACTAACGCCTCCATTTCAACGCCTGTTTTTCCACTGTTTTTAACAGTGGCAACAATTTTTGCTATTTGCCCATGAAGTTCAATATTGATTTTTATACTTTCAATATTCAATTGATGGCAAAAAGGTATGAGATTACTCGTGTTTTTTATCCCCATTACTCCAGCAATGATGGCCGTTTGAAAGACTGGACCTTTTTTTGAATTTATATCTTCACCATCAAATAATTTACAAATATTCTCTGGAAGCCAAACTTCGCCAACTGCGGTTGCAACCCTTTGTGAAATTTCTTTTGAAGAAACATCCACCATTGTTGGGTTATTATTGTTATCAACATGACTTAGTTCACTCATTTATCCCCCAATTTGATTCATGGGTTGATCGACATCATAAATTCTACTTACAGGTTTCAATGACATTGTTTTATACAATATATCTGTGATCTCACAGATATTTTTGTTTTTTAAACTAATTCCTTCGTTTGTCATAAGACATGGCCTTAATTCACCTTTTGCAGTAAGTCTCAAACGTGAGCAGCTATTGCAAAATGGCCTAGACTCAGAAGCTATAATTCCTATATTTGCACCATTGTCCAAGAGAAAATTAAACGAAGTTGAATCAACCGGAAGAGTAATCGGTTTTAACTCAGAAAAGGCTTTAAGCTTTTCGATTATTTCAGAAGCACTTACAAAGTAGCTTTCAAAACTGTTGCGAGCGGGACCTATTCTCATCAATTCTAAAAATCTCACTTCAATAGAGTGTTCTGCTGAAAAATTTACAAAATCTGCAATTTCATGGTCATTCAAACCTCGCATGATAACTGCATTTATTTTGACAACTAATCCCATTTCTTTGGCCAGAAATATTCGACTTAGTATAGTTTCAAGATTACTCGAACCTGTCATTTTCTTTAGCCCAATAGGATTCAGAGAGTCTAAGCTAAAATTGATATACCTACAGTTGGTATTCTCTAGTTGCTTAAGAAGTCCAGGACTGAAAGTTCCATTACTTGTGAAAGAAAGTTTTTCTAATGGAAGTTCGGAAAGACCTTCTAGTATCTCAATAAAATCTGATCTTAATGTTGGTTCCCCTCCAGTCACTCGAATTTCGTCAATCCCTAAATCGACTAGTGCTGTTACGAGGTTAATAATTTCAAGACTACTCAAGAGTTCATTCGCGGGGAGAAACTTTGGATTATTTGGCATACAATAGACACATCGAAAATTACAAGCGTCCAACAGGGCCATTCTAAGTTTGTGTATATGTCTCCCGTGTGCGTCGATCAATTTTTGTCCTCTTTTCATAATCATCGAGGTTTGATCTGTATTTACTTGCATCTCTTTCCTTTTATTTCTTTAAGGAATAGTGTTTCTTCTATGAACTTGAATTTTTATAAGGCCATTTAATTTTTGATTTTAATTCTCAGAAATTTTCTTTTCCTCAGAATTTTTGTTTTCAATGACATGACTATCATTGTCAATTTCTCTTAATCCTTCTTTAAAATTCCTTAGGCCCTTTCCAAGCCCCTTTCCTAGTTCGGGTAATTTTTTTCCCCCAAAAATTAAAAGCACCAGCCCGCCTACTACGGCCAGCTCTCCTATTCCCAATCCAAACATATGCTTAATCCTGTTTGTGTTGACATACCTTTTGTCACCATTATTAATAATGATCTAGATTTTGTATGATGACAATAAAATAGCTTAAGTAGTGCTGATGTTTAAAAAAGTAAAAATTGCTTTTCTCATGACCTTCTCCAGTATGGCCTTTTCTGGAACTGTTCACATTGGAGTTGCTTCGAATTTTATTAAAACAATGCAAAGCTTAATTGTAGAATTTGAAAAAAAGACTACACATCAAGTCATTGCCAGCTATGCATCATCAGGAAAACTGTATACACAAATTTTAAACAACGCACCATATGATATTTTTATGTCTGCCGATCAACTCAGACCTCAGCAGTTAATTCAAAAAGATATGGCCATAAAAGATTCAAACTTCAGTTATGCTCAAGGACAGCTTTTACTCATTTCAATTTATCCCAAATTAAATCTTCAAAACATTGATGAATTTATTACAAATAAAGTTAAGCGAATAAGCATGGCCAATCCCAAATTTGCACCTTATGGAAGGGCCGCAAAAGAATTTTTAGAAAATAATAATTTTTATATAAAAAATAAATCTAAAATTATTTTAGGTGAAAATGTTTCTCAGGCCATACATTATATGTCCAGTGGGAACGTCGATATGAGCTTAGTTGGAAATTCCCAATGGCAATCTTTAAAAGAAAAAAAAGAATTTCATAAGTTATTCATTCCTGAGAATAATTACAATCCAATTTTTCAAGATGTCATATTATTAAAAAAAGCTTCCCAAAACGAAGCAGCTCTTAGTTTTTTAAATTTTTTAAAAAGTGAAAAAGCAAAACAAATTATAAAATCATTTGGATATAAAATATGAGAGAATTTTAAAATGTTGGAACCACAAGATTGGCAGGCCATTTTATTAAGTCTTAAACTATCTTTAATTGTTGCAAGTTTACTTATACTTATCAGTTTACCTCTGGCCCTTTGGTTTTCAAATGGGCAGTCCCACATTAAATTTTTTTTCGAATCTATAGTATCATTGCCTATTGTACTCCCTCCGACTGTCCTTGGATTTTATTTTTTAATTTTTTTTGGGCCAAAGAGTTCGATCGGAAATTTGCTGCAGTATTTAGGTTTAGGATCCCTCCCCTTTTCATTTACTGGACTTGTTATTGCATCTTTGCTTTATTCGCTTCCATTTGTTGTAAAACCAATTCAAAATGCAATTGAAAAAATTGGATCTAGACCTTATGAGATTGCTGCGACCTTAAATGCTGGCCCAATTGACACTTTTTTTAATGTCATTCTTCCTTTGCTAAAACAACCTCTTATAACTGCATTTGTCTTGGGTTTTGCCCATACAATGGGAGAATTTGGAGTTGTCTTATTAATGGGGGGAAGTATACCTGGACAAACTAAAGTCATATCAATTCAAATTTATGAGCATGTAGAAGCACTTGAATACGCAAAAGCACATACCTTATCTCTCATCATGTTAGTGATTTCATTTTTATTTTTATCTATACTTTATTTTTTAAATCGCAAAAAACCTTTAGAATTGGGTGTTTTAAAGTATGAATTCTGAATTCTTAGAATTTAAATTTACTCATAAGCTTGCTCATTTTGAAATGCAGATGAATGGAAGTATTCCTTTAACAGGATTAACGGCCATTACAGGACCAAGTGGTTGTGGGAAATCAACATTTCTCAAAGTACTTGCAGGAATAGTTAAGGCAAAAAATGCAAATATTAAATTCAAAGACAAAATTTGGCAGGATCAAAGTTATTTCATTAAAACATATAAAAGGCCCTTAGGGTTTGTATTTCAGAGTGATAATTTGTTTGATCATCTTTCGATAAAAAAAAATTTAGAATTTGCAATAAAAAGATCTCGAATAAAAATAGGTCTATGTGAAATAGAAAGATTATTAGAAGTGTTTGAAATTCATAGGCTGCTAAAACTTTATCCTAAGCAAATATCTGGTGGAGAGGCCCAACGAGTTTCAATAGTAAGAAGCTTATTAAGTAGTCCTGATTTATTATTTTTAGATGAACCGTTGGCATCGCTGGATGAATCTTCTAAGCGAGAAGTTTTGATATATTTAAAGAGGCTCAGAGATGAGTTTAAGATTCCAATGTTTTATATCACTCACTCAGATTATGAGATAGGAGCACTGGCCAGTCGTGTTGTAGAAATGAGGCAAGGCAAGATTGAAAGTATAAGGGAGTTTCATTTTAAGGAATCTATAAATTTAAGTAATTATATTGAATCGGAATGTATTTCCTATAATTTTGATTTGAACAAATCTACATTTTTGATAGGTGAAAATGTTGTTCAGTTTAGTGGTAAATATATTGTAGGAGAAAGATATTTGATAAATATTCCCATTGATGGTTTAGAAATATTGCCAAATATTTCTAAAAGGTCATTGCTCGTCAATTCCGAAACAATATTAGTTTAAGAAAACTAAGTTTACCTTGCCAATTTGTGAAAAAAAAAGCAAATTTGCTCCATTCAAACATAATTCGGACCGTAGCGCAGTTTGGTAGCGCACTATTCTGGGGGGATAGGGGTCGCTGGTTCAAATCCAGTCGGTCCGACCATTTAAATCTCACGAACCCACGACCACCTCACTTGCCTAAATACCTAATTTTACAGGACTTTAAATTTGGTTCGTTTGCCATTTCACCTGATGGTGCAGATGGCGTATCGAACCGTCTTAAGTATTCTTCCAAAATTGAGACAGAATACACCGACAGTATTTACTGTCATCTCAGGCATTTGTGATGTTTTTAAAAATTTAACCTGGTAAACAGTTGCACAAATGCAAGTGTTGTATATACTCATATATCATGAGTAACAAAATAATAAATTCACCAATTGAACGTACCACCAGAAAACTATTTAGTATGGTTATTGAACGCCTGGCCGTTGTCATTAGCAAAGAGAGCTTAAGCTTCTCTCAGGTCGCCGCTCTTCACATTATAGATCGAGAGGGGTTCATTAACATTAATGACATTTCAAACAAACTCAATCTCTCAGTGTCTGCGACTAGCAGGATGATTGATGAACTTGTTAAAAAAGAATTTGTTGAAAGAAAAGAAGATCCAAAAAATCGAAGAGTTAAAATTTTATCGCTTTCGCCAAATGGTGAAAACTTTATGAACAACCTCAGTATCGAAAGAGTGAAAATAATAAGGCAATCAGCCAATTTGATAGCAGAAAAAGTAAAATTAAAAATAATCAAAAACAGCAAAGGGGAAAAAAAATGAAAACTATTATAATTACATCACTAATTTTGATGGCAAATGTGGCGAGCGCACAAAGCCATGATCATCATCAGAATCATTCTAAAAAAAGTAATAACCATATAGATATTAAAAACCAGTTTACTCCTACTAATGATCTTAAAGTTCGAATGGAAAAAGTTTTAAGTCTGATGAAGGAATTAAAACTAAAGAAAGATGATGTAAATAGCATTAAAGAATACGGGGATAAACTCACTCACACTGTGAATGATATTTTCAAGACTTGCAAACTTGATCCTGAAGCAGATGAGGCCATTCACCCTTCTTTGGGATCAATCCTTGAAGGAGCAGAAGATTTTAAGAATGGTAAATACGAAAGTGGACACAAAAAAATTCACGAGGCTCTTTTAGATTATGAGAAATTATTTAAGCATGAAGGATGGAAACACTAAAAAAATAATTTATAAAGTTATTCCCTCAGACTGGATAAAATGAAAGGAAAGTATGGAAACTCAATTGGATGGAAAGAAAAACATTGTGATTGGTCTCTTTTCGATGGCGGCGTTCATGCTGTATGGCTTTTTATTAATATATTTAAGAGACTTTGCACCCGATGCCGCGGAATGGGCCGCTGCTTATGGCAGTGGTAAGCATTTTGAAGCAAGATTAGCTCATGTCCATGGTAATCTTTTTGCTTTTCTAAATATTGTTATTGGTTATCTACTTTTCAAGCTCGACATTAGTTCAACTCAAAGAAAGATTGTGTCTTGGCTGGGGGTTTTGGGCCTACTAATGCCGATTGGCATCCTGCTAGAACTACTTTTGTCTGCACCTCCAATTTTTGTACTTATTGGAGCAGTTTGTATGACGGCTAGTGTTTTTTTGTTGGGCTATTTTTTAATCAAATCCAAAAAGGTTGTGATTTGAACGCTGTTCGCTCGAAGCAGTTATGAAAAAGGTAATTAAATGAAAAATATAACCCTCTATTTTATAAAAAGACCAATATTGGTAAACTTTATTTTGGCGCTCAATTTTATTATTGGTGGTTATTTCATTTATAAAGTTCCAAAAGAAGCCTTCCCCGGCGTCTCAATGAATCAGATTGTTATTGTGACTAAGTACCCTGGAGCATCAGCCAAAGATGTTGAATTGAATGTCACTGCAAAGCTTGAAGAGAAGATCGCAGAAATTGGAAATATCAAAGAATATCGTTCAAGCTCCATTGAAAGCGTATCGAGGGTCACAATCTTTGCAGACGATAATCTCAATGAGCTACAATTCAAAGATCTTTTATTAGATGTGCAAACAGAAGTTGATAAAATTGATGATTTTCCATCAGATATTGAGGGACAACCAATTATTACAAGTGTCACCACTGAAGATCGCCCAATTATGGAGATCGCCTTTACTGGCGATTATCAGCACTTAAAAAATATCTTACATGAAATAGAAAATGATCTTCGTAAAATTTCAGGTGTTTCAAGCGTAACTATGGTTGGTCTTCCAGATGAAGAAATTAACATCGAAGTGGACGCCAATAAAGCTCAGGAGAAAGAAATTGATCTTAATTCGATTTACTTTGCGATCAACACCAGAAATCAAGTCGGCACAGGTGGAACACTTGAATCTTTTTTATCTCAAAAAAAGATAGTTTCATTTAATAAATACGATAAAGCAGAAGATGTTTTGAAGACAGTGATAAGAATGTCTCCTGATGGCCAAGGAGTTTACTTAAGCGACGTCGCCGAATTAAAATACCGACCGAAAGATGAAAAGCTTATTGTTCGTAATAATGGAAGCCGTGGGGCTACAATTCTAGTGGCCATCAGAAGTGGCGTGGACCAGTTGAAAGTATCTGATCAGATTAAAGAGTATTTAACAAAAGTAGAACTCCCAGATGGTGTAACTTATAAGCTAAATAATGACGTATCTGATAATGCGAGAAGTAAGTTCTCTCTTCTCAAGAATAATGGCCTTATCGGATTTGTTCTTGTTCTTATCCTGCTCTTTTACTTCCTTGGTGGTAAACCTGCCTTCTGGACAGCGTTTGGTATACCCTTTTCCATTTTTGGAAGCATGATTATGTTTGTACCTATGGGCATGACCCTAAACTCAGTTTCAATGGGTGCATTTGTAATCGTTCTTGGGATGATTGTTGATGATGCTATGGTGATAAGCGAACGCTTCGATGTCAATATCGAAGATGGACAATCACCAGAGGAAGCAGCCAGTAATGCCGTGGGAAGACTATGGAAACCTGTGCTGGCATCATCTTTGACAACAATAGTAGCTTTTTTACCATTATTAGCTTTAGGTGGCTTACCAGGGAAATTTATTTGGCAGATGCCTACAGTCGTTATGATGGCGTTGTTTGTTTCACTCATTGACTGCTATTTATTATTACCGGCCCATCTTGCTCATGGGGCAAATAAAAGCGGGCAATATCAAAAAAGCAAATTTATCGTTTTTGGGGAGAATTTATATGAAAAATTACTCCGCAAGTTGATTGATCACCGTTATTTTGTAACGCTTGGATTCCTAGGAATTCTTGTTTTTAGTGTCTTTATCGGTGCAACGAAAGTAAGAAAAGATTCTTTTCCACAAGAGGCCTCTGAAGGATTCACAATTAGAGCAACCCTTAAAAAAGGATATGCTCCCGAAAAAGTTGAAGAAATAATCAGTGAATTAGAAAAGAGTATTCAAAATCTAAAAAAGAATGAACTTGTAGGCTACACCACTAGAATTGGTACACATAGTTTAAGTTCTCTCACAAATTTGGGAACCGAGGAGAACTTAGTTGCTTTCATGGTTTATTTAACTCCCTACAGTGATAGAAATAGAACAGCTCAAGATATTGTAGATGATATTCACGAAAAACATTACGGATATTATACTGAAAAAGGATACGATTTAGAATTTGACCTGATGAGGATCGGTCCCCCTCTTGGCGAGCCATTTGAAATAATCATTTCTTCAAATAACAATGAGAATCGGGCGAACTCCTCATTAAAAGTGGCCAATTTCTTAAAGTCTATTGATGGTCTCTCTGATGTAAAAGACGATCAAATTGAAGGAAAAGACGAGATTAATCTTAGGCTGAATTATAAAAAAGTTGCTCAAGCAGGTTTAACACCGGCAGAGATTATCAGGACTTTAAGAATTGCTTTTGATGGTCAGGTTGTCACAGATTATTCGTCAATCAATGAAACTTATGATTTTCGACTAAGATTGAACAAAAAAGCGAGAGGAGATTTTGATTTTGTTTCCAATCTTCCGATAGCAAATAAGCGTGGTCAGCTTATTAAATTAAACACGATGATTGAATATGAAGAAAGACCATCTTTTGCAGAGATTAAGCATTTTAACGGTCAGCGATCAACATCTATTACGGGAAATATAAATACCGAAAAGATTACAGCGGTTGAAATGCTCAAGAAATTTAACGAAAATTTTGTCAAAGATAAAAATGTTAAATACACAATTAGTGGACGTCCAGTAGAAGAAGAAAAAATATTTGCTGGTTTAAAAATTGCTGCGGTACTGGCGGTTATCGGAATATATTTTATCCTAAGTTTAATGTTTGATTCTTATGCAAAACCTTTTTTAATATTAACAGTAATTCCTTTTGGAGTTGTAGGAATATTTCTATCCTTTTTTGCGCATGGATTACCCATTTCGATGTTTGCAGGAATCGGTCTAATTGGTCTTTCTGGTATCGTTGTTAATGATTCTATTGTTCTTGTAGATCATTTAAGTCAACGACTAAAAGAAAATGGTAAATTCTCTATAGATGTACTTATACAGGGAGCCAAAGAGAGGCTCCGTCCAATCTCATTAACTACAGTAAGTACGATTCTTGCGGTAGCTCCAACTGGTTATGCTATTGGAGGCTATGATCCGCTATTATCTCCTTTGTCATTGGCAATATTATATGGACTATTGTTTGGAACTACAGTTGTTCTTATTTTTATGCCAAATATGTACGCAATTGGTAATGATCTAGGAAACTTTATGAAAAAGGTCAAAGGTAACAAAAAGGTAAAACATTTATCAGTTTTATTAATCCCACTCATAATTGGTTTACACACAAAAGAAGCTAGGGCCGAAGAAAGAATAAACATTAAAAGAATTGTAGAACTTGTTAAAGATACCAATGAATTTAAAATTCAAAATGAGTCTGTGAGTCAGTCTGAATTTGGTATTGATGCTGTTGATGGATTCCTCGATTCAAAACTGACTTCAAAGCTTTTTAAGTATTCCTCTGTTAACTATCCAAACCCACCGATCTCTCTTGATTCTGAAAGAGAAGGATACGGACTTAGTTTTGACTACGAAAAAATGACTTCATTTGGAATTAAACTTGGTTTGGGGGTTGGATTTGAGGATAAAAAGCTTGGAACAATTCCGGACAATAATCAATTTAGCCTTGATGCAATGGATACTGTTTATAAAGCAACTATCGCTGCTCCACTTTGGAGAAACTTTGGCAGTAAGGAATATCACTTAAACAGAAGTGCTGCCGTTGCCAAAAAGAATGGCCAAACTATTCAAAGTAAATCTTTAAAGGACAAACTAATTATCGAAGCTGTCACTAATTATTGGTCGATAGTTAAGTTAGAAGAAGAGCGAGAAATTGCTCAAAATTCACTGACACGTTTTAAAGAACTACATAAATTGAACATAACAAAAATAAAATCTGGAATCATAAGTAAATCGGAGTTCTTGACTTCTGAAGTTGAAATTACTAGTCGAGAGAAAATTTTAAAAGATTTAGAATCTAGGATAAGAATTGAGAAATTAACTCTAGAAAGTGTTTTAGAACTGAAGTCTTCTGTTGTGATCGAGCATGACAAAATGAATGCTTCAAGTTCAATTCTAAGCAGTCAAAGTAATTCTGCTCTAAATTTAGTAGAGTCAGGTCTTACATTTAAACAAATGCAAAGTAATAGTGAACTTTTTGATGAGTTGCTTTCAATTGAGAACGAAAAAACAAAATCAAACGTTGATTTTTTTGTATCTTTAAAGAGTTTTGGACGTGGTGATGATTTGAGCAACTCAATTAGTGAAAACACTCAAGATAAATACGAGGTGTTTGCTGGTGTAACTTGGGATTTTGACTTAGGAACTAAGAAAAATGATTCAGCCATGGCAGCAGCGATGAGTCAAAAAAGGCAAGCAGACTATAAGAGAGATAAGACTAAGCTTCAACTTATAAAGGGTGTAGAGACTCTGAAAGAGAAAGTAAAATCCAATAAAGAACAGATTGTATTTCTCGAAAAGATGAAAGAGCAGCAATTCAGCATTTTAAAAGCTGAAAAGAAAAGGTTTGAAAATGGCAGAATTACAACATTAGACTTTGTAAAGCTACAAGAGGCTTTTGATCGAAGCTTATTGCAAGTTATTGCTCTTAATTATTTAAATGAAATAACCATACTTAATCTATATTTTACTGTTGGTAAGACGGATGAATATTTAAAGACATACATGGAGTAAAAAATGAAAGAATTACCAGAAAATGTAAATGTATATAAACGCACTCCTGATTTTAATCAAGAAACCATCCCTACTGGATTATTGAAGGCCCACACAACGAAAGAAGGAACTTGGGGAAAAATTTGCGTCACCAAAGGGAAATTACTATATACAATTGAGACAGGGCAACAGGAGTCAATTGAACTAACGCCCGAGAAATTTGGAGTTGTGGAGCCACAAGTCCCACATCATGTTGAAGCTTTAGGAGAAGTTGAGTTTCATGTGGAGTTTTTAAAATGAGCGATAGAAATAAGAAAGTCATTGCCTTTACTTTGGGCTTGCTCGCAATTGGCTTTGGAGTAATGACATTAAAATCTGGAGGATTTGCTCTCTTTGGTGGAGTTGAAGGAAAAGAATTTGCTGGTCAGTATGTTCCATTTGTACTTTGGTTTAATTTCATTGCTGGTTTTTTCTATGTAATATCAGGGGTTGGTATAATTCTTAAAACGAAATGGGCCCTAAAATTATCCATCGCTCTGGCAGCTTTGACTCTGTTCGTTTTCTTGGGTTTCGGAATTCATATTATTTTAGGAAATTCCTATGAGGCGAGAACCGTTGGAGCAATGTCTATTCGGGCCATTTTTTGGATATTCATTTCCATCTCTTTAATGAAAATTGGGGTAGATAAAAATCAGGAAATTACTCTTTAATTTTAGTTGAGACCATTTTTTATTAAAGCAGAACTGAACCCCTGAAGTGGTGGCAACCCCTGATCCAGTTTTTTAATGGTTTCAACCTTGAACTCTTTAATCAAGCTTGGGGCAATATAGCTTCCTGATACCAGTAAAATAATGGCCGCTACTATTTCTGCTACTGCTTTCATTTCTCTTCCTCCTGTTGGCGGCGGACAATGGTAGTCACGACAGACTTGTCCCATTGGCCTCCTTTTTTACTTTTTATTTTTTTATCGTTTAAGTGTTTGGCGATCTGGCGGAATGATAGGCCCTCATCATGAAGCTTCATAATAAGCTTTATGATCTTTTGCTCCTTAGGGCTTGAAACAATCTGGCCTTTGACAAGCATTTCCCCGTACTTCACCCGAAGCATTTGAGTGCCCTGATCCTTGCTCAGATCGTGAAGTTTAATAGCATCTAAGATTGAGGTTTTTGGCCAAACGCAGTCGGTCACGGCCACGATTTGCCTCATAGAGAGGCCCAAATCGAGGTAAAGCTTCTTCAGTATTCCGTAATTTTCCGCTGGCGAATTGAAAAAATGTGTAATAAAAACAGAGATATAACTAGGGTTGGGGAACGGTTCGTCTAGCGTTGCGGTTGCCCGACCATTTTAATTCCCACTATTTTTTTATTTTCTAAAAAATTGAATTTTTCTAAACACTTAAAAACACTAATGTTTAGAGATTGCGATCAGGTCACTATTTCTTGAAATTTCCCCATATTTCGATGTTTGGTAACATTTGGTAACTTCTCAACCTTGACATCTGCGCGATCAATCCCATCTTACCTCTGGTTAAACACCAGATAGGAGTCTTTCAATGGCAAAAAAATCAGTATTCGTCAGTTTTGATTATGAAAATGACAAACATTAAAAACATTTAATGAGTGCATGGGATGCGAATGATAATTCTGATTTCTCATTCAACGACAAATCTTCTCACGAAATAAATAGCGATAATGTGGGAAGTGTTAAGACAGCTCTAACATCCAGAATCAATGATGCAACATATACATTAATTATAGTTGGAAAAGAAGCTAATAAGGCCCATAAGGATAAAGATTTAATTGGGTACAAAAACTGGATTAACTTTGAAACTGCGAAAAGCAAGGGTGCTAAAAACAAACTTGTAGCGGTCAAGCTAGATAAGTCTTATGAATCGCCAGAAGAGCTATTAAACTCTGGCGCAAGCTGGGCAATGTCCTTTAAAGAAGATGAAATAATTAAAGCTCTTAATAATGCCTAAGAGGCCATAGACGTGTCCTTGGAAGTTGAAGCAAAAATTAACATTTTAAACGATCATTACAAGGACACGTTCCCGTATCTAATCGAGTATATAAAGCGTAGAGATAGATTTCTCCTGTATGTCATATTAGTTCTAGGGCTACAGTTTATTTCAATTACCACTGATACAGATTCAACAGGAATATTAAAAGGTTTTATGGAGTCCAAAGTTGGATTCAAATTAAACATAACTCCAGAAATATTTAATATTTTAATATTTTAATATTTTAATATTTTAATGTGGTTCTTATTAATGATTACCTCGTTGAAGTATTTTCAGGTAACAACTTTAATAGAAAAACAATATAAGTATATCCACTCATTAGAAAATGAATTTAAAATTCTTTATGGAAAAGAAGTAATTAATAGAGAGGGATATTCTTATTTGAAAAATTACCCTTTAATCTCTTCATACGCTCATTTTATATATGTTTGGTTTTTTCCGGTTTTTTTAATACTTATTTCATCTATGAAAATTATAAAAGATTATCCAGGCACTTTTTGGGATTTTCATTTTTTATTAAGTATAATTATTTTCTTTGGTGTTCTTGCTTCGACGATCTTCTATGTAATTTTTCAAAAATATAAAAGGTAAATTATAAATGTTTGATGAAGGCTAATCTAAGTTATTAGTTTCTCTGCCATCTGGGTTTGAAACTGGAGTTGGTAAACCCTTTATCACCTTTACTGCATAAGCGGGATAGTTCCCAGCTTCGATGGCCGTGACAAATTCCTCTCTTGACAGGAGAACATTTTTTACCAAGTCGAAGAATAATTCATTTCTGCCATTTTTGTCTTCTTTGAGCACAACCACCGGCTTACTTTTATTGATAGACTCAGACTTCTTACCTTCATATTTACGTTTGTCACTGGGGGTAATAATTAACTCGCCTTTATCTAAGGCTTCATGAATTAACTTAAGAAGTTCTTTTCTATCTTTGGCTTTTTTACCATATTTTCTTCCAATGGCATTGTTCCAAAGGTCCATATTTAGAGAACCGGGATTTTTTGCATCTGAATACCAAGAGAGTGGCGAATATTCATTAATTCTTCCAAATATATCAGCAGTCTCCTCACTATAAACTTGAGTAAATACTCCGCTTACATAGCCATGTCTAAAAGCATCAATGTCGTTGTCAACAAGCCCATGAGCAGTTGGATCAATTTTCCCATTTGCATCTTTGGGTAATGGGCGAATATTTTTATCAAAATATTCATAAGCCTCATCTCTTGCTTCAATAAGTAAAAGGTCTGGTCTAAAGTTCACAGGTCCTCTTTACTCTTAATTAAATCAAAAATAAACCACCAGTGAAAGGCTAAGGATATAAATGCTAATGCCCATCCCCAAGGTGTCGCTAAAAAAATACCTAAGCTGGATATAAAAATAAAAAATGCGATGGGGTACTTGAATCTAATACGAATATATTTAAATGAAGCAAGCCATAATGGAGCATTTAAAAATAACGAATTCAAAAAGCCTCTTGGAATTGCGATATGATAGGGGCGAGGTTCTCCGACAAGGTACAATGTAAATGTGCATAAGATTGTGAGGACAAGGGCCATAATTCTTATGCACCAATCTTTGTTATCTTTATATTGTTGCTTGATTGCTAAGATCACTATTTTCCCTTTAAGGGTAAGCTAAAATATCTTTCATCGATTGTCATAAAAAATATTAATAATTCAACGTCTCATTTCATTTCTGAAAACATATCACTTTGATACAATAGCTGATTAATTTTGGTTCCAACAACAGATTCAACATTATAATTCATCTCTTTATAAGCATTAAGGCGTTTTTTGAACATCGAAATGGTTAATCCCATCCCTGGATCAAGATAGTGACCTTAAACCCAAAATTTAGTCCATACTCAAAGAGAGTCTCACTGTGTGTTAAAAATAGAACAAGGAGACAATAAAATGAAAGGCAAAAAATTTTCAGAAGAAGTGATTTTTAAAATTTTAAAGGAATATGAATCGGGAATTCCAGTAAAAGAACTTGGACGCAAATATTGAATGGCCGAGCAAACAGTTCATAAATTGAAGAAAAAGTCTTAGATTACGATAGAGAACAACTAAAAGAGATGGTTTAAGCCAAGTGGATCTTGAAAGAACACCAGGAAAGAAAGTCGAAGAAAACTACGAATTTCAGTCAGGTGTTATTGTAGGTTAATATATTGGTGGTCAGTTTTTGCTACTCTAGGAACTGATGGACTAGTTAAAATCCTGGCGGCATAAGATAGTGCAAAATTAAAAATCTAAGCAAAATGCAGTTCATTAAAATATCCTTAGACTAAATAAAAACAGCAATAAGATAATAGTTAAATTCAGATAACTCACTGATAGTTAATCCTTTACAAATTACAAGTATGAAAAATTCGCAATATTCTCTCGGTTAAATACTTAAATATGATATTAACGTTAAAAATATTCTGACTGGTGTGAAAAATGATCGAAGTGAGACCAAGTAGTTTTTATAAAATTTATGAGGTTCAGCCTGGAGATACCCTATCTCAAATTATCGCAGATCACTTTTCATATGATGACTTGCCTCATAGTCCGCATCTTAATTGGTCTGAAATAAATTATCTCATCGATATTGTACTCCATAATAATCCTCATATAAAAGACCCTAATAGAATACAACCCTGGCAAATGATAGATCTTGCCACTTATAAGAAAAAACATTCTGAAATTTATACCAATGCTCATCACGCATTAATGAAGAATATATTTAGACATATACCAATAGGAATGTCACATATTATGAACAGAAATCAGGGTGGTATAGATTTGCTTGCTCTTGTTATTTCTGGATCGGTATCAGCAACAGATGGTGTAGCAAAAGTATATATTAAAGCTATGGAGAGGTTTGCTGATTTTGTAAACCAAGGCGGTTATACATTTAAAGGTTCTAGCAATAATCTAGTAGCAATGCTTCAGGACGTTTGGGATAAGGGTCCAATTAAGAAAGAAATAAATGCGATGAATGACCTTCTTATCGCTCAAATCAAGGGACTAAATTATAAAGGGTATATTAATCCTTTGAAAAAACACCTAGTTTTTCCTAATACATTTGCACCCAGAAAAGCTGTAAGATATGCTGAAAATGCCGTAAAACATCTTGGGAAAGCTAGGACGGTGGCATTTGGTACAAGTTATGTAATTGAACCAGCTCTAGGGGTTTTTAGAGTTTATAAGGCAAAAGATGGTGAGAAAGTTAAAGTTGCTTTTGAACAGACAGGTGGAGTTGTTATTGGAGCTTTAGCTTCAAATGTTGCTGCTTGGGGTGTGTGTACGGTTACTTTTTCATTGCCTTCTGGTCTAACAAGTGCCTTTTTCTGTGTCGGTGTGGTTTCGTTTTTTGCTGGAGCGGCTGGAAGTTATGGAGGGTCAGAGGTTGGAGGTAAAATTTATGAGAAATTAGAGGGGGTTCTGTATTGAATTTAGAAAATATAACTCTTAATATTCTTGGGTTAGTAGCGATATATTTTGCTTTAGTTGTACCATTACTTACATGGTTTTATTTAGATAAAAAATACCCAAAGATTAAGAATAACTTTATCTATAATACGACAGGAGGGTATTTTACCAAATTTAAGGTAAATCACCGATTCTTTGGATACGTAACATTATTCGTATTTAGTGATTTGAGCAAAAAAAATAACAGAAATAGGCTTTCACATTATTTTGATCGAGGTACAGATATAGCAGGCTTGGCAAAAATTGGTAAAATTGAAAAATACTTTGGTTTATTTCATATATTTATTGCTTTTATATTTTTAGTTGATTTATCAGCTTTTTATATTTTATCAAAAGGATGGCCTATAAATTATCTCTACGGTATTGAAAGAAGTCCAACAACATTACAAATGTATCATTTTTCCGGTCTTGCCGTTACCTTAATTGGTTGTGCTATATACTACTCATATAAATTTATAAAAAAGAGAAAAGACAGGAAGTAAATTTCTAAGGTCTGTACACACATCTAAAACCAACATCTGCGGCAGCATATGTTGATAGAGAATTTGTTGATAGTCCGTAAATACCGGATTTATCTCCCCAAGAATATGTCCCACCTCTAAATGCTCCACCGCCTGAACCCAAAGGTCATATCCATTGTAGGCCACACCAAAACTTCTACGCGCTTGATGTCTATCTAAAGTTGGCAGGAGTGGAGACAAAAGGCGTAACCGACAATCTCTCCTACGGAATTGGTGAATCAAATATTTTTTTGAAAACACTAAAGTCCAATTATTCAGCAACCTATATATCCTATACAAATTATAATTTATTCTATTATATTTCATATAATTATGTGTTATAATGTATAGGATGAGCGAAGCACCTACAAGCTATAAATTTGAAGTTACTGTTAATGGCCATGAGATAAATGAAGTTCTCATCGGAAGACATTATCTCAAAAAGCATAGTTCCTATATGAATGATGAGCTAATATTGGAACTGGTCAGCTATCTTGATGGTAGGGATTTTCCAGTTGATTCTAGCACCAGCGGAATAGATTATTTTGCGGCCGATATTGAATTTGGTGAACCTCCAAAAATCTATCGGTAAATTTGGTTATTTGAAGGCAAGCGACTTTCAATTTTGGGAGTGGTCAATGCTTATCGAAGAAAGAAAATTGTAAAAAGAGAGGTGAAAGATGGCCAAAAGAAAAAGTAAACTTGAGTCTTTGTCATCTGAACAGATTGAAGAAATCACGGCCCATTCTGAAAAGAGAAAGGATGTTCCTCTGATCAAATCCAGTCAAGTCAATATGAGACTGTCAGATGAGATTTTAAAAAAGGCCAAATCTTTGGCCAAGGCCCAAAAGGTTCCCTATACAACTTTTTTAACAAAACTTTTAAAAGAAGATATTGAAAGGCTTTGGAGTGTGTTTAAAGGGGCCAGATAGGCGTTAACAAAAGTGAACTGTCTTAAATTTCCCCTTTAATAATGGGAATTTGCAGTGATAATATCTGTTCAACCATTTAACTATGTCTCAGGAAGGACATTTATTTTTTTTTCTCGATACCAAATTTCATAGGGATCATTGACGTCAAGAGATATAAACTTGTCAATTATTTTAAAATCATATCGATCATATATGCTTTGAGCTTTCATTTCTTCAACGTTTTGAGGAGAAGTGGTATCGAGCCGTAAATAACTTTTTCCTCTTTTTTTTGATTCTTCAATCGCTTTTTCTAGTAATTTTTTTCCAGCACCTCTACCAGTATAACTTGGATCTACAAAATACCATCCGATCCAATCTGCTTCAGTTTGATCGGTCACAATTTCATAAAGACCAATTGCTCCTCTTGGCGTTTCTTCTCCAATTTCAAATATTGCCCAAAATTCAAAACTATCATTGACGTAGACTTGTCCTGTAGGAGGATAATAAAAATGGTGACCAGGTGAACTCAAGGATGTATTTAAATGATCTTCTATGTGCGATAAGTCTTTTGGAAATACTGATTTTGCAAGTTCCATTAATTGAGGAATATCTTTTAATTGCACTTTCCTTATTACTTGTCCTTTTCTATTAAAATTTTTATAAGCATTTTTACTCAAAAGATTTTGGCAATCTTCAGCATATGAATTTATTAAAACAGAAATGAGCAAAAATATTGATAAAATAATTTTTTTTAAGGCCATTAAGGTTACTCTGTGAATAAATAGTATATATTTATATCTTAAGCTAAACTTCAATGACTACAGGAATAATTTGGCCCATTTTGGAGGTAAGAAAATATAAGATTTAAGGTTTTATTTTCAGATGCGTCAATTTTAAAAAATATCTTCTGGTTGATCCTCATCTACCTCCCATTTACATAACGAGTAAAAGGTTTGGCCATTGACCGTAATAAACTTTTTCTCGTTTAAAAGTTCGCATTCTAAATAAATAAGAACACCTCTACCCTCACCATGCTCTATTCGTGAGCGTTTAACTCCACTCCAAATATCATATTCCTTTCCATCAACTATAACTATTATCATCTGACCGACAGCAAATTCATGTGGAAGAATATGAAGAAGACTTCTTCTAAAAGAAGAAGGAAATTCAAAATATCCATTTTCATCAGTGGTCGTTTCATCAACGAATTTGTCAGCTTCATTGATCGTCCTAATAACTTTAGCATTTTTAATAATCTTGCCATCTGGCCTAATAATTCCAGAGGAACTAGAAAATAAACATGCAACTGCTTTTTTTTGTTGTAAAAAAATAAACCCCAAGTGGAAAGAAAATAACAACAATTACAATTAGTATTAACTTGATCATGATTTTATTATATATTGAGGAGAATTAAAGACAAGATACTAGGCCTGCTCAGTTCAGAATTCATCTAAATTCAAATCTCTTCTGAATATACCTCTGTTCGAATTTTTAGATATTTTTATCTACACATAAATTTAAAGTGTTAAAATACTATAGTATTTATATATGCTTAGTATTAAAAAGAGTTTTTTCAAAATATTGACTCGTGATCTAAAAATAATATAACCTAGTTCTAAATTATTATATGAAACTAGTTTTAGTGAAGTTTCAAAAATAATTTATAAAAAAATTCATCTTATGATGAATATATTGAGGTGGATTATTAAAGCATCATCTTATCTATCGTTAAGTTTTCCTCAATTGAGTCTTAAAATTGATTATGATCTTTCTTTTAATCATGTCTATGAAATACCTACATTTGTGGTTGTACTATTTTTCAGTGAACTTATGAGTAAGCTCCATGGCCAAAATAATTTTAGAGTAACAAAACAGTGGCCCATAAAAATTCATTAACAATTATCAAAAAGACAAAATATGTATAACATTTCTTCCATTTTCCAGATAATAATCAAACTTAATTTTAGCTTTGTTTTCATACTACTTTCTACTAAATCCATTCATGCATCAGTTGAAGAATTATTTCTTCAGTCCCTTAAAGAATCAAAGCAAGTTGCAATTATTAACCTAAATGAACAAAAATCCCTATTACTGTTAAAAAATAGAATTACTTCAATCTACCCTGAGATAAGTCTAAAAAACACTAATTCATATACTGATCAAAGCGATACTACAAATAGTTTAAATTCCAAAATCGCTTTATCTTTAGAGCAGAAACTTTTTCAAGGAGGTGCTGAATTTGCACTACTTGATTTAAAAGGAATTATACCTCGGCAAAGTGACGCACAAAAAAAGCTCGAATTTTCAACATACTTTGCGCAATTTAGTAATTATTATTTCCAACTTTCTTCAGCTTTAAAAGAAAGAGATACTGTAAGAGATCTACTTAAAAACCTTGAACAAAGAGTAAAGCTTGTTAGCAAAAGAGTGACAATTGGTAGAGATCGTGGAGCTGATTTGCTAGCATTGGAATCACAACTTGCAAGATTAAAATCAGACCTTATCTCTACTGAAATTCAAATTGAACATGCAAGAACTAACTTTACTAATTTTTCAAATTTAAAAAATATTGAGATCACTCAAGACAATATTGACCCTCTAAAACTAGTATTGGAAGGAGATGCAAATCTTAATGAAAGACCTGAATTAAAAAACTTAAAATTAGAACTTGAAGTCTCTCAAGCAGAAGTAAAAATTCAAAAATCAAGTTATTATCCCCAGGTAAGTCTTGGATCTAATTACTATGTCTATCATTCTTCTAGTAATAATACAAATTGGGATATAAGTCTAAACGTGACAATGCCATTACTTGATTTTGGTGAGAGGTCATCTGCTGTGATGGTACAAAAAATACAGACTAAAATCAATCAAGCAAAACTTGATCTCAGTGTGAATAATTCTGATAAAATTTGGAGTAACTATATTAAAGCTTTTGGTCTTAAGAAATTAGAATTTCTCAAACTTAAAGAATCCTTGGAAAAAAGTAAGGATGCATACAAAGAACAATTGAAAGACGTTGAAAAAGGACTAATTACACAAATAGATGTTATAAGAAGTCTTGATGATGTTATTAATCTTGAAAAACTTGTCATCAGGTCTGCTCTTGATTTGAAATTACAATACTATCAGGCCAAGGCCTATCTAGGGGATTATCCAAAGAGTGAGTAAAATTTATGAGTTTATCTTCGATTTCTATAAGGAACCCTGTTTTTGCTTGGATGATTATGGTCTCTCTCATTCTATTTGGAATTCTAGGGTTTCGTGAATTAGGTATTAATGAAAATCCAGATGTTGATTATCCCTCAATTTCTATTTCATACACCTATGATGGAGCAACTCCTGAAGTTGTTGAAAAAGACATTTTAGAACCAGTTGAGTCTGTTCTTGTTTCAATGCAAGGTATAAAAGATATGACCTCAACTGCTGGACGTGGACAAGGGAGTATTGAACTTGAATTTACCTTAGAAAAAAATATTGATTTTGCTCTTCAAGAAGTCCAAACATTGTTAGGTAGAGCACAAAGACAGTTGCCTGATACTATAGAAACACCCACTGTTACAAAGTCAAATGCTGCAGATGACCCAATTCTTTATCTTGCTATTACATCAAAAACTTTAAATGAGCGCGAACTAAATATCTTATTTAAGGATGGAATTGTCGATCAATTGACAACTGTTGAAGGAGTTTCAGAAATAAGAGCATTTGGTTCACAAGACCCGATGATGAGAATTGATGTTGATGCAAAAAAACTTCGCTCTTATCAGTTAACTCTTACAGACATCACTGAAACGTTGAAAAGAGAGCATGTTGAACTACCTGCTGGGAAATTTGAAAATGTTGAAATGGAAAAAAGTTTAAGAATACTAGGAGAAGGTAAAACTGTTAACGATTTTAGAAATATGATCATTGGCCGTAGAGGTGGTAGGGCCAACTATATTCCGATTAAACTCTCTGATGTTGCAAATATTTATCAAGGAGTTGCAAATCGAACAAGAGTTTCCAGAGTGAATGGAATACCTTCGTTGTCGATGCCGATTTATAAACAAAGAGGAGCAAATGCAGTAGAGGTTGCAGATAGAGTTAAAGAAAGAGTTCAAGAAATATCTAGCTCATTACCCCAAGGGACAAATCTTTCGGTCAATTTTGATAGGACTACATTTGTCAGAATTTCAATTAATGAACTATTACAAAACTTAGTTATTTCTGCGCTTTTAACCTCTCTTGTTTGTTGGTTGTTTTTAAATTCAGTCTCGGCGACAGTGAATATTTTGCTCGCGATTCCAACTGCCATTATTGGAACTTTTGCTTTTATGCATTTACTAGGATTTACACTCAATACTTTCTCCTTTTTGGGACTCACTTTGGCCATTGGGATTGTTGTTGATGACGCCATAGTCATGCTAGAAAATATAGTCCGATATGCAAATGAAGGATATGATAAGGTTCAGGCCTCATTCAAAGGAAGTCGAGAAATCACTTTTGCAGTCATAGCTACTACTGCTGTTTTAATCGCAATTTTTTCTCCAATCACACTTATGCCTGGGATTGAAGGACGATTTTTCAATGAATTTGCACTTACACTTTGTATAGCAGTAAGTTTGTCATCTGTAGAAGCATTAACTCTGGCCCCAATGCGCTGTTCTCAGTTTTTAGATGTTAGCTCTAAAGGTTTATTTATTCACCGAATTGTTGATCGGGCCGTGGAGTGGGGAAAGAACTTTTACATTAAGTGTTTAACATATTCCTTAAAACATAAAACAATTATTCTCGCATCGGCATTAATATTTTTTGCGGCCTCTCTTTTATCACTCAAGTATATTGATAAAGAATTCTCTCCAGAGTCTGATAGAGGTTTTATGTTTGTCATCTTTATTGCTCCAGATGGAAAAAGTATAGATTACACAAATTCAAGAGTAAAAGAATTTGAAAAAATTGTAATGGCCCATCAAAGTGTTAGAAAAGTTATTGTTGCGGTTGGTGGTGGGCGTGGAGCAACCTCTGGTAATCGAGGATTTGGAGTTATCATCTTAAAAGACCTTGAAAAAAGAAGTAAATCCCAATTTGAAGTTGCTGATGAATTACGAAAACAGTTTAAAGAAATCAAAGGAATTCACATTATCGTTAGGGATAGAATGGGTTCTGTTATAGGAGGACGAAGAGGTAGTCCAATTGAATTTACGATTACAGGGCCTAGTTTAGAAAAACAAAAAGAACTTTATAAATTGATAAGCAAAGAGATGGCCGATTCTCAATTAATGGTCGGTATTCGTTCAGATGATGTTGGAGAGTTACCAGAAATTCATGTCGTTCCTGATCGTAAGAAGGCACAGGATCATGGTGTTGAAATAAATACGATTGCTTCAACGTTAAACATTGGGATTGGAGGAATCAGCGCTGGAAAATACACTGAAAATGGCAGACGTTATGATCTTTTTGTACAATTAGCAGAAAATGATCGTGAAGAGGACAAGCTTTCATCTTTATTGCTTCAAAATAATAGAGGTGAATTTATTTCATTAAGTGATGTAGTTTCCGTTGAGCCGGCATTTGGTCCTCAAAATATTTACAGAGAAAATCGTCTTCGTGGTGTTCGAGTTGATGCGAACTTGGCAAGTGGAGTGAATCAAAGTAAAGCGATGGAGTTTGTGCAAAAAAAGGCAAAAGAGATTTTCCCTGAAAAATATTATTTGAAGTTTTCAAAAAATCTTAACGAGTCGCTCATCAATATTGTTTTAATTATGCTTTTAGGATTAGTTATTGCTTACATGTTGCTTGCGAGTCAGTTTAATTCATTTGTAGATCCATTGACTGTTTTTCTAGCGATTCCATTTGGACTCACAGGAGCTTTTTTTGCACTTTGGATGACAGGTGAAACGTTAAATATTTATTCAATGATTGGGATATTACTAACAATGGGAATTGTTAAAAAGACTTCTATTTTAATTGTAGAGTTTTCAAATCACTTGCGTGATCAAGGCATGGATTTATATGATGCTATAATCTCGGCCTGTTCGACTCGTTTCCGTCCTATCATTATGACGACTTTTACAACTTTGGCCTCGGCCCTACCAGCGGCCTTTATAGCTGGTGCAGGAATTGAAACGAGAAGGCCTATGGCACTTGTTATATTAGGGGGAGTATTCCTTTCTACAGTATTTACTTTAATTGTCATTCCCTGCTTTTATGTAAGTATTGCTAGACCAAGGCGTGAAATTTTAGTTGAAATAGATTAGTTTATCGTTTTATAAAGCTACTCAAATGTACATCTTGAAAATTCTATATATAATCCTCAGTGCAGCAATAAAAAGAGCAGATTTATATATAATTGTAAATACTCTTTCGTTTATTTTCCCTAGTATACTAACTCCTATTTTTGTACCAATAATAGTCCCTACAGACATGAACACGATGAGTGGTAAGTACGAAAAATAATCAAATTGAAGATATAAAAATGCAGGAATTTTAAAAAGATGTCCTATAAACTGTGAAGATGCTTTCGTGGCCACAATGTTCTCTTTACTAAAATCATCTCTTAAAAAAAACACTGCTTGCATTGGGCCAGTAGCTCCAATCAATGGGCCAAGTAAACCGGTAAAAAATCCAACAAACGCATATCCCCAAAAAGGGATTTGTAAATGAGGCATTTTTTTTGGTTTAAATAAAACATAAAAAATTAACAGTACAATTAATCCCAAAAAATATTCTGTTTGATCAATTTGTTTTATCAAATATACAGCAACAACAGTTCCCAAAGGAAGCCCAAGCAGAGTCCAATAAAAAATTGGTAAAATAATGTGTTCTCTAAGGATAAATGATCTTGTTGAATTACTTACGAGTTGAACAATTCCATGAACCGGGACAAGATTTTGATAGGAAAAAAAGAAGGTCATTAGGGAAAGTAGAACAATTCCTCCGGCCATACCAATCGTTGCAGAAATAGTAGCAGTTAAGCCTGATAGAAATGTAAGTATCCCAATTTGAGTAAATTCCATTTAAATTCCTACATATCTTTCTTTTAAATGTTTTAGTAGGTACTGGCCACTTAGTTTTTCACCTGTTGCATTTTTTAAAAGTTCGTCCATATCGTATAAGGCACCCTTACTCCAAATGTTTTTTTTCAACCAATTCTTGATTGATAAAAAATTTCCGTTACGAATTTCTTGATCGAAATTAAGTTCTTCTTTCATTTTATTTTTTACTTGAGCAGCTATCATTGCCCCTTGAGTGTACACAGGAAAATAACCAAATCCCCCCCCTGGCCAATGAACATCTTGCATGCATCCATCTTTGTCATCCCCAAGAGTTGAAATCCCTAAATATTCAAGCATTTTTTCATTCCAAATATTAGGCAAATCACTAATGTTTATATTCCCACTAAACAACTCTTTTTCGATTTCATATCGCATAATAACATGTAACGGATAAGTTAACTCATCTGCTTCAACTCTTATTTTACTTTTTTCTACTTTGATGAAATGTCTATAAATATTCTCTGGACTCCAGGCCAGGAGATCAAATGTTTTTGCATATTTAAAAAATGTATCGTGTACCTTTGATGAGTAAAATTTCCAAAACTCAAGTGATCTAGCAATTTGCATTTCAAAAAAAAGACTTTGACCTTCGTGAACAGCTATGCCACTAGCAGAACCTACTGGTTCATATAAATAATCAGCGGGTAAATTTTGCTCGTAACAGGCATGTCCGGTTTCATGGACAATTCCCATAAAGGCCTGAGTAAAATCTCCATCTTTATATCTAGTTGTAATTCTCACATCAGTAGGTACTCCGCCACAAAAAGGATGATGTGAAACGTCTAATCTTGCATGATTAAAATCAAGTCCTAGATTTTGAATAATTTCTTCACCAAATGTTTTTTGTATTTCTATTGGATAATCACCATCAAGTGGTTTTGTTTCTTTCTGTTTTTCAATAGCAATATTTATTAAATTTGGAAGTTCTTTCTTTAAAGGTTTAAAAAGTTCATCAATTCTCTTTTGAGAATTTCCAGGTTGAAATTTATCTAATAAAACGTCATAAGGATTTGATTTTTCTTCATCACTAATTATTTGGGCCTCTTCCTTAGAAAGTTCAAATACCTTCTGTAAATACGGGATCAGAGCTTTGAAATTATTTTCTTTTCTGTATTCTTGCCATTTGAATTCACAAGTAGAAGTGGCCCTTGAAAGTTCTTTTGTTAGTTTATTTGGGATGACTATCTGACGTGTATACTCTTTCTCTACGATTTTTAGATTTTTTACTTGCCATTCATTTAATTTTTCTTTTTTTGCATCTTCAATAAATGAAATTATATCTGGGGATGTTTTATAATCTTTAATTAAACATTCAAGTTCAGATAAAGCATCTGTTCTGGCCTCTTGGCCACCTTTAGGCATAAAAACTGCACCATCCCAATAGAGCATATTTTTAGCATGTTCAAGATTTTTAATTTTTTTGCAATGTGATTTTAAAGACTCATATTTAGACATAATTTCTCCTGCTTAGTAACTATTTTACAAGCAAGAGAAGTACTCTGTCATTAATCTGAAGTTAAAACCTATCTTTTTTTTCTGATAAAAATATTCTTTAAAATATTCTAATGACAAACAACTTTTACCTAAAAACGTACCATATCCGTATTCTTCTAAATCTTTCAAAAGATTAAAGAGAGTAGATAATCTATTTTGAACGGATTTGTTATTTTCGAGACCTTCAGATATCAATCCAGCTCTTATCATCATCAGATCTGGATTATTTCTTTGTTCCTTTAAGTAAATTGAATAAGATTTTTCAAGAGCAAGCTCAACATTATCGTTTTCCAGGCCCTCTATTAATTTTTTAACGATGTCATAAAATTTGTCTAAAGACTCACCCATTAATAAATTCGCATCATCTAGTGCATCGTCAGCAGTTTTGAAGAGATCATCAATATTATTAATATTTAAGTTTTCTTGGTGTCGAATGGCCCTTGAAATTATGTTTAATTTACCAAGACCACGAGCATCACCACCTAGGACATTTACGGGAACTCCGTCTTTTTTAATGACAATATACATATCATCACCTGAGGTAATTTTCTCTACGCTATACCCATTTTTAAATACTTTTTGTGGTTTAGAAGTGAGAAGTAACTGCAATGTATTTGCTAAACTTGTCGCAGACTTATAAGGGATCTCGAAAAAAATATCATATATTTTTATAAATGGGCCAAATCCTTTGAGATCTTCAAGAGGATATCCTTTTCTATATAGATCAATCATTTTATCTAGATCTGCAAGAAATTGTTCATTCTTTAAATCAAGTTTGATACCATTTCTTCTCAGCTCTTCTTCGGCCCTTTTGTATTCTTCTTTTAAAAAATCTGCAACTGGTTCCTTATAATTTGGGTATTCAAATTTTGCTCTTGCATTTATGTAAGACTCTGGATAGCTGGAACCACCAGCATAATTCATAGAAAAATTAACCTTATTTCTATCAAAATTTTTATCTTCAGTGTAACTTTTTAGTTTTTTAGTAAGGAACACCCCGAAACCGTTAAGAAGTGGATTTTTAACAATTTCGCGTGGTTTTTCTGGTACAAACTTTTTATTATAATGAAAACTAGTTACTTCATTTACACTATCACTTATAATCGACAATGGACTTTTTCTTAAGAGATTTCCTGCCTCATCTCTGTGATCGTACAAGTTTTGTAGACAAGAGGACATTGGAGTACATGTTATAAAAACTCCTTTATAATCTAGATCAAGAATTTTATATTTGAATTTATTTTCTGCATTTCCCTCTGCTTCCAAAACCTCACAAAGTTTATTCATTATAGGTTTTGTAAAATCATCTGCAGAACCTTGCCCAACTGATGTGTTAAAACCTTTTAACCCATTAAATACGAATCTAACTCCTGGTGCTTTATCTTCTAAATATACATTTCTAGCTTTAATAATATCAATATCTTCATCACTTCTAAGATTTATAGGACACTCTTCAGCTAAGATTATTATAGGCAAACTTAATAATAGAATAATTTCAAGAATTATATTCATTTTTTAATCTCGCACTTTTCTAGAATTTCTTTCATATAATTTTTTATATTTTTAGGATTTACTTTTTTCCCGTTAGGGAGCATTTTACTTTGTCTTTTTCCAAGAAGATCAATTAGCCCTACAAAATATTTTAAATCTAAATCCGACATTTTTCTATTTTTTAATAGATCATCATATTGTCTAATAATTTTATTTGAAGATCTATCAATATCTTCTTCTAGATTAGTAATTATTTCTCTTTGAGTTTCATCATATCGAGCAATTTCTTCTTCCTTAAATTTTTCTTTTTTGGGTAAGGGTAAGTGATTAAATTTTCTTGTTACATCTGCGATCGCTCCGGAGACAGAGACAACACCAAGAGTTAAGGCCATTGTGTAATCAAGATATTGATCATCATGAGTTTCAACACATTCTCTATATTTTTCTCTATCTATACTTACTCCTGTTAAGCTCGCTGTATTATATGACTCACAAATGGATTCAAGTCTTGAAATTTCATTCCAAGCTAAAGTTGCAGATCCTGCTTCTGCATTAAGAGCACCTAATGTAAAAATTGGTTTTGCTGCATTTTTGACTTGTTCAGCATTTTTAATTTTATTAAGTCTAAGAAGTAAGGCCGTTCCCCTCACAAATTTTAATCCCGCAGTCCATGCTAAACCGGGAATTAACATCGTTGCTGCATCCATTGAAAGCATAGAATAAATATCGTTCTTTTCATTTAGTTCTTTATTTTTTGTAATTTCACACATTATTTCTTTTGAAATATCTTCCCCTTTTGCATAAGTTATTAACTCAGTTGTCGTAAGGGTATCATCCAAAATATTTTTAAGATATTTATCTAGTGTAATTTTTTCGCGAAATAAAGATTTACCATCTTTATCTGAATATGAATACCGATGAATCCATTTTCCTGTTGTGACCATTTGAAAATTAATTGGATTCTCTTTTGTTGTTCTCTCGTAATCTTCACTAATATTCTGATATTTTCTTTCGGCCTTCCCTAAATCTGAGATTGCACTAGTAATATCTTTTTTCATTTTAGACATGAGTTCGTCTTTATCAATTTTAAATGTTTGATCCTCAATTGCATCTTTGACACTTTTTTCTAGTCTTTCCTTTGTACTACATGATTCCTGAGAAATCCGCGATTTCATAGTCGAATTGTTTTTTTGTTGAATATATTTTTCTCGTAGAATATCAATATCTTTAATTCTTTCTCTATTCAGATTCATTGTATCGGTAATTATTCTTCTAGATAAATCAGACGATAAGAAAGTATTATTTTTCAATAAATCCATTCTCCTTTTTTGAAGAGGGATTATTTTCCTGAGATAGAATTCTCTATCTTTTTTTGAGCATGAGTTTTCTATTTGCGTTGGATTTATTTCATCTATATCATTTGTGATAGAAGGTATATCGCTACAATCAACAATGGTTTTCGACAATAGCTCAGTTTGAAATTCTAATTCAATAAAATTTCTTAGTGTCAATGATTGCTTATTACTTAATATTAAATCCTTTTTTCTCTCTCCTAAGCTTAAAGTCAATTCGGGATCTTTGTATTGCATTTTATTCTTATATAATTTCATTAACACTTGATGATCAAGTTCTTGTTTTGTTTCACAATGGCCCAGATCCATACGAGGAACGGATTGTGTAATCCCATAATATTTATTAAATTCATTTTTTATATCTGAAATTTTATCAATATTTCCTTGTTTAGATTTTACTATTTCTTCAATATATTTCCTCAGATTTTCTTGTGCAAAAAGAGGTCGTTTGGATAAAAGTAAGGATTGAGTTTTCACAAGAGGCATTATATTATTTTCATAATATTCATCATTTATCTCTTTACATTTTTTTTCATTTTCTTGTATTAATTCTAATTCTTTTTCGAATTTCCCCATTTTGGATATATTACAATCGAGTAGATTTTCTTCGAGTATATTAATTTGATTTTGTAACGTCGCTAGTTGTTCTACAAATTTCACATCACTATTCGTAGGACCATTTTTTAAAAGTTTTTCTTTATCTGAAGTATACTTGATCTTAGCTTTTTTTGTATCTTCACTTATTTTTTTAGCAATTTTATTAATTTCTTCAAATCTATGCCAATTTAAGAAGATCTTATCTGTGTCTTCACTGTTTGAGATATTCTTTAGTATTTTCTGATAAAGTTCCCCATCACATATTATGGCATTATTTTCAGACATGCATTGTTCTTGAACTTCTTCAAACCATTTTGCCCAGAATCCAAACGAATCTGATATAGAAATAAATAATAAAAAAGTTAACTCTAACTTTTTCAAAAAACCCCCGATAATAACAATTTATCGGTGATTTTTCCCTACAATCTTATTTTAATAGGGGTCATAGAGTTTTTTGTTGATTAATATTGTCAGAGTTTAAACTCAAAATAAGCTTTTGATTTTGATCATACTCCTCACTCTCTCTTTCCTCAAAGACAGCAATGATATTTACATCATTTTCACTGGAAATAATGCATTCTTCATCGCCATAACAGTCTCCGGCCCAATGAGAAAAAATGTAACCATCTGCTGAAATAGCTTTAAACTTGACTATTTTTGAAGGTGAAACAGTTAAAATACATTCAGTCTCACATGAAAGATCAACATTTTCAGCATTTATTAGACCTTTACCTTCAACTGTTATCGATATATTTTTGAACGCAAAACCTTTCTCTATGTCATCTGTGTTGCACGAGACAAATAAGATTAAAGACAAAAAAAATAAAAAAGCCACTTTTAATCGAGGTTCCAAAATTCCCCCTTAAAAGCAATTACAATCCTAGTGTCCATTTTACCTCGAAAAGACACTACAAAATAGATATTTGAAGCACAAATTTATTTCTATAAAAAAATCAGTACTTTAAAGAAGTAACTTGTTTAAAAAGGGTTTTATTAGCGCCAAAAAAAAGACACAGATGAGCTATTTATTTGAATTCACTTAGTCTTGCGTATCAAAAATATCCCATCACGAATGGGTAACATTGTTATATAAATTCCTTCAAAATTTTTCACAAAATCATTGAATTCAATAATTGATGATGTTGTTTCATCTTCAGGCTTATAAAGAACTTTACCACTCCATAAAACGTTATCAACAATAATCAATCCATTTTCAGAAAGTAACCTGAGAGATTCAACAAAGTAATTTTTATAATTCTTTTTATCTGCATCAATAAAAATTAAATCAAACTTGTCTTCCAAAGTCGGAATAACTTTTAATCCTTCTCCAAATAAGGCCCTAATCTTTTGTCCATGAGGAGACTTCTTCCACATAGAAGATGCAAATTCATTAATTTTTTTATTTTTATCAACAGTTATTACAACTCCTTCTTCGGGTAAACATTCCGCCATCGCTAGAGCTGAATAACCTGTGAATGTTCCAATTTCTAAAACCTTTGTGGCATTCGTAAGTCCAATAATAAAACCTAGAAATGAGGCCTCAAGTTCTCCACATAACATTCTGGCCAAAGGATGGTTTTGTCTTGTTTCTGTTGCAATTTCAAAACAGAACTTGGAAGGAAGAGTTGAATGATTCTGGCAATATTCAATAATTTGTTGATCTTCACTTATCATTTTCTAAAACTCATATTGCAAACCCAAAATATATTCAAAATTCGCATTTTTAACGCTCTTATTTACATTATCTCTTAAAACCACAATATCATTGTAACTATAATAGATTTGGTTAACAAATTCAAAGGATGGCCATTTCTTAATTGGAGAAAATGACCATTTTCCATGTAGTCCAAAACCATTTATATCTTTTATTGTGTCATCGGCAGAAGCATAAACTGGAATACCTATAAAAATTGAGAGATATTGGTTTCTCATGAACCATAGATCTGAAATATTTTTCTCAAAAATCAAACCTGGTGAATAAAGTGATAAAATTTGAATTGAAAATGATCCATTTGTTCTTATGTTAAACAATGGTTTTTGCTTCATCTCATGGGCAACGCCAAAATTTTTATAGAAAAAATATAAACTTACCTCGAAAAGGTCTTTATTATTTGAACCAGATTTTGAGACATATTCAAAATTTGTATAGCGAATATCATTTATCAATTTAAAATTATCTAAGTGATAAAAAAAGGAACTTCCAATATGTAATGGATTATTTGAACCAAACTTTACAGTACCCATGCTACCAGATTGATCCATCGAGTAGAAATTATATCCATATAATAAACTTAATCCCCATTTAGTTGTGGGTATTTTATCTTGAATTTTTTTCTTCAGTTCGTTTTCTTTTCTACTTTGTTCAAGGATATTTTCAATAATGCCTAGTTCAATATATTTAATCAGACCTTCTTCATATATTGGAAGTATTACATTCTCCCCGGCCTTAATTTTCTCAATATTTTTGAGTTGAGGGTTGAGTTTCTTAACATATTCAATCATTCCCTTATGCCCATAAATCGTAAATTCTGGGTTAGGAAAATACCTTAATACGATTTGTGAAAACGTTTCACCCTTTGAAATGATATGGATATAATTAGCACAAACTGCCGAACTTACGTAAATGTTGAAAATCAATAGAATAAAATGTTTTTTTTGAATTTGCATCTCTCATACATTGTCACGTGTCAATTTGATTAGGTCAAGTGATAGGTATCAATTTTAAAATGCTCTATGCATTATACCTCTATTCGCCATATGCGAATTTGTAGAAAAGTTCAACAATAGACTTTATTTAAGGTGTTCGCTATGAGAGAAATAAGAATCTCGTTACACAAGGAGGAAAAGTGCTAATGCGAGAAATTCTTATGAGCATGTTTTTTTTTATAATAAGTTATACACTTAGCGCTAGAGAAATCCCGATCGTCATTCGTGATATCAGTGCACAGAATATTAATGAAAATTACCCCCATATAGAGATTGCTAAAGAATTTGTTGTTGATAGGGCATTTGAACACATTGAGGCCCTTGAGAATTATAATTATAAAAATATTCATACTCCTCTTGTGAAAGAAGTTCTAAGTCAAGTAATTGAGAAATTTCACTGTAGAAAAAATATTCGTAAAAAAAGAATTTTTTTCAAAAGACAAAATCTTCCAGTAAAAACAATTGTAGAACAAAACCATGACCCCATTAGGGTTAGGGCGAATGCTTATTTAAAATTATTCTGCGATAAAGATTATCTACATTACCAAAACTACAGATAGGAGAAAATTTTGAAATCAGATTCATTTGATGGTTTATTGAATACTGAGTTATCAAGGTATTTAAATAGTACAAAATTAAGCCTATCTCAAATAGCAAATAAATTAGAGATATCTAAAGGTCATTTATCAGAGATTAAAAATATGAAAAAGAGACCTGGACTTGATTTAGGTTTGAAAATTTTAAAAATTTGCAATACTCCGGTCACTAAAAGAAGAGAGTGGATTGAAAATGAGTTTTTAGGACATAGTGAAGAATATGAACTTTTAGGACAGACTGTAGAAGAGGGTGAAGAAAAGCACAAACTTAATAGTACAATTAGCGAAAGACTTCAAAACAATCTGCCTTTACTGAATATGTTAATTGATATTTCAAATTCTGGTGAAAATGGGATTTCGGTTAATGAACTTAAAGAAGAGTATGGAGAATTTGGAATTAGGCAATTAGATTTCTTCCTAAATCAAGATATTATATGTCTGAAAAAGCATCAATACTATGGAAGTAGAAAAAGGTTTGTGATTACTAAAAAATCTTCATATCAATTGATGCAGACAATCTTTTCAAACCTCCAAGAGAAATTTGAATGTGGTACATTAGAAAAAACAAAATTTCAATTTGAAATAGATGATGTCCACGAAGATGCTTTCAAAGAACTAAATGTTGTTTTTGAAGACTACATGAAAAAAACTGCTGAAATTATAAAAAAACACAAAGCTGAAAACACACCAGGCTCATGTAGAGTAATTGTTCAAAACTTATACTCAATGATAAAGAGAAATAAACTATTAATTCTCATTTTTGTTTTATTGACATTATCTTCTAAACAGTCGATGGCAATTGGTGGTATTGAGGGAGGAGGGTCAGCAAGAAGTATTTTTATTACAGATGTTTATAATACAAAAAGTGATGCAAGTTACAATGCTTCTATCTTAGAAAAAGAAATTCTCGAAAATGGTAGTGAGAAAAATAAACAGGCCATTCAAAATTATTGCCCTGAAGATGATCAAGACTATAAATATCACTACTTTGCTAAACCTGAAGTTGTTGATGTTTCGCAAGAACTTGAAGAATTTTTTATTGATAGAGACACTGTCGTTTACCGATCAATTATAAATGTAAAAGTAAAATGTAATCGATATAAACGATCAACAAATTAAAGAAACTTGGCAAAAAGATTTATCGATGTCATAGCGGCACTAGTCGCTTTAGTAAATTCGACTCTAGTACCATTATCAATTGGTTTTAAAATATATGATAAACTAATTGCATAATCTTTATTGAATGAATACTTCACTTCAGGCATTAGTTCAATCTCGTGATCATTAAAATTATTTTCGAGAACGTTGTCAGTATATTCGAATTTATTAGAGAAACTCAAGTAATCGTTAAACTTAAAACTAGGCCAAAACCTTACTCTATGTCTATAGTTTCTACTTTTGTTATTTGTGAAATCATTTGAAAGATATTCTTGGTACCGGTATGAAGCAAATAAAAACCAGTTTTGAATCCCCTTACTAAACTGAACTCTAGCTTGAAGGTTACCATCGGAACCATAATATTTTCTTTGTTCTGAATCCGTATTGTAAACGGCCCTAAGTGATAAATCCAAATTCACTCCAGAGTTCTTTTGATTTAAAATCTTTTTAAATTTATAATGTACTTCAGTTGATTGATACTTATTATCTTGATTACTATAGACATCTCCAAAAAAAGTATTAAATTCTTGTCTGAGTCTAAGACGGTTTCCGTTAGTAAAAATATAAGATGTATGCAGCCTTAAAAGTGTATTCATTCCATCAAAATTATTCATAGCAGAGTCTTGATAAACAGTCCCGTAGGCCTCCAAATCAACAGAGTAAGGAGACTTTTGATTATTTTTTGATATTGAGGTTTGAGATTCTTGTGCTAAGAGTGATGAGAGGCCGATCAAAAATATGAAATTTAGAATTGTGAATAACTTCATGAAAAAGTCCTCCTGTAGTGTATAATGTTTTTGGTTTACACTGCATCTTTACTCAATACCAGGTAAATTATTGAGCTAAGTAAATCCTAACAAATAAATATATGAAATTTATTTACCCCAAAGGTAAAATCTGAATATTGCAAGTTTTCAGATCTCCACGTGCATCGCATTAACAAGACTCGGTATTCTCTAAAGATACTTTCTAACCACTATCACTCATAGTGAGAATATTTAAAGCTACATTAATTTCTCCCAAAGAATTATCTGTGACCATAAACTCAAAATTTAGTCCATTCTCAGGCTGAGTCTCACTGTATTAAAAATAACTCAAAGAGACAATAAAATGAAAGGAAAAATCCCTAATTTTAGAGGCCATCTCTGAAATATGTTTTCGCCTCAATGAATTAGAGGATGCAAAAGAGTCGATAACTGAGGCAATTAGCCTAACTGAGAATCACAATCTTTCTAGGTCCCAATATGTAAACCAGCTTTTGCTATTGTCTGAAGTTCTAACTGCCGAAAATAGGGGAGTAGAGGCCAAGACTGTTTCTATCTTTGCAAAAGAGCTGGCCAAAAGCTCTTTTGTGCAAGTACCAGAGAAATTCTAAAAATCACCCAAAAAATGGACCTCATATTTAGCTGAAATGGCCATTTTCGAGGTCTACCCTAGTCCTTGTATGCGCAAAAAAACAATCCCTTGACATATTTTAGCTTAAATATAATACATCGTTAATATATTGACTATAGTTAAGATGTATGGTATTATGCACTATGGACGAAATCATAGGAAGATTCAAGACGCCTGGTGGTCTATCTGTACATGTATCTGTGCAAGCTTTAAAACATGCCCTAGAAGGGCACCCAGAAGTTACTGCAGAAAAGATTGAGCATGCTCTTCAGGAACCGTTAGAGGTGCGTGCAAGTAGGCATAGTAGTAAGGCGTGCTTGTTCTACTCATTTGAGTACTTTGATGAATTTGGAGTTAGAGTATTTTTCTGCGTAGTAGTCGAAGTCCTAGCTCCTGGAGAAGGGACCATGGTAACGGCCTATGAAACAGAAAAAATGAAAAAAGGGGAGACGCTCTATAAGTCACCCATTAAGAAGAGAGGTAAGCTATGAAGATAGATTTTAACTCAAAGACAAACTTACTTTATTTTTATTTCAAAACAGGTGTCCCTAACAGAGGAAGAGAAACAGAAAATGAGGATATTCTTGCATTTGTTCAAAAGGGCACAGACAATATTATTGGATATGAAGTTGATGGTGCTTATCAAAACTATAATTATATGATGAAGCATCTCAACCTTACTCTTAAAGAGAAACTTGCGATTACATTAGTTCTTGAACGCTCGAAGGCCGGTAATTCACAAGAAGAATTTGCAGAAATTCTTGGTATTGGACTAAGTACATACAAGAGCATTGAAAAGGCCATGGCCAATACTGGCATTGAAACGCTTGAGAAGATTTTAGAAATCCTTCCTAATAATCGCTTAAAAGGAATTTTCATCTCAAAACAACACTCGCAATCGGCCTAAAAAGACGCAATATAAAAACACTTATGATCAGTCAATATTTCCAGATTTTTCATGAAAAAAGAGCGAACATAAATAATAGGTTTTATAGGATGTCACATGAGGCGAATAGTGATCGGGAGACCATTATTGATCAACTGACCTTCCATGTTAGATAATCGGTGATTTCCTATAAAACTCTTTGAATGAATGCATCTCTATGGGGTTTGTTTGAAGTCAAAATCATGAATTGTCTTTAAAAGAATAGGGAATTCTCTACGATACCATATAATTTCTTAGTACTATTTACAAGGCCAATTAAAAATATCCTTAAATTTGAAATTTTTTGCAATATTCTGTCTCGTTTATCGCGCTCAGGTGTATTTCGCACACAAAAAAGCGCTTTCATGCAAAACATGACTTTCTTTTATGCTGTAATATTAAATATTAGAGAGATCTATTTAAGCAGAATCTTGAAATTCTCCAAGTTCATATAAACTTATCATTTTTCCATCTTCACATTTAGGACATTGGGCAATGTCTATCCCTGTGACCCTCTTGATTAAGTCTTCTGTGGTTTCTTCATTATCACCCGTCTTGGTGGCCATATTTCCTGAGAAAAGGAGAGCTCTACAGATTTCAATATTCTTGGCCTTGTACTTATTGCCAAATATTCCATAATGTCTGATTCTCATAAATCCCTTGGGAAGGACATGTAGCAAAAATCTTCTCATAAACTCTTTCACTCCTAAGACCATTACCTTCTTGGCACTCTCATTAGCATAGTCTTTGTAACGGAAATAGACTTTCTCATTTTCCACTTTAATGAGGCGATGATTAGAAATCGCAATTCGGTGAGTATAATTCCCAAGATAATTTAAAACTTGTGCTGGCCCAGAAAATGGCCTTTTGGCATAAACAACCCAATTGTTTACACAACACTTAGAAAGAAGATTTTTAAAATTAATTTCATTTTTTAACTCTTCTATTCTTCCAGAAAATTTCAGCTCTCCTTTGTCGAAAGACTTTTTAGTATATTCTAAAAATTTCGCTCTATAGACCATTGATAATATTTTTAATGGTAAGAAAAAGTTCTTCTTGCAGTGAATCCATCTCTTTTTATCCTTAGTCACTCCTCCGCTTGGAACAACCACGTGGAGATGGGGATGGTCTAAAAGATTTTGTCCCCAAGTGTGGAGCACCATAAAATAGCCGATATCAGCACCTAAGTTTTTTGGATTTGAGGCCACTTCCTTTAATGTTTTTGAAACTGATTTAAACAGAATATTGTAACAAACCTCTTTGTTTTGCAGGATAAGGGCATTTAGCTCAGAAGGAAGAGTAAAGACCACATGAAAGTAATCAACAGGAAGAAGTTCTTTTTTTCTTTTATCTACCCATTTTGTTTTTGTGACAAATTGACATTTAGGACAGTGACGAGATCGACATGAATTATAACTCTGTTCTTTGTTTCCGCATTTATTAAACTTTGAGAGATGCCCACCAAGAGAGGCCGTACGACATTTTATAATATCCTGGACAACCTTTTGATGTTGAGATGGTATGAAGTTAAGAAGATGCCCATGCTCACGAAATATATCTGAGACTTCAAGGTTTTGATTTTTCATAAGAACACCTTACTTAAGTTGTTCGCGAACTGAATCAAGAGGACTCTTGATGGCCACATTTCTGAAATCAACAAGATGGGTATAGATTGCGGTGGTATTTAGGGAAGAGTGTCCAAGAAGTACTTGAATGTATCTCAAATTGGTTCCAGCTTCGAGCATATGTGTGGCCCAACTGTGTCTTAATGAATGCAGTGTTACTTTTTTAGAAATATTTGCTTTAATTAAATATTTATCTAACATTTTTGAAATGCTTGCAGGTGAGTACTGGTTTTGGGGCCTAAGCCCTGGAAACAACCAGTATTTTTTACATGACTTTTCATCTTTCCAATATTTGCGAAGCTGCAGCAAATAATGTTCAGATAATATCACGTATCGATCTTTTTTATGTTTTGATTCACGAATGTGAATCAGCATTCTTTCACTATCAATATCTTCGGCCTTAAGCTTAATTATTTCTGATCGTCTGAGTCCGCATGAATATACTCCCATTAAAAGAGTCTGGTGCTTTAAATTTTTAATGGAATTAAGAAGTTGAACCATTTCATTCAAAGAAAGAATTAAGGGAAGTTTTTGATTTACTTTTACGAGGGGAATTTTTCTGGCATCCCACTTGTAAATTTTAATTGAATAATCCCCAAAAATTACACTCCTTATTAAGAACATTGGTGAAAAAAAAGTGAATAGCTGAAACATGTTGATTAATAGTTTGTGGTTGTCTCTTTAACTTATTGATCAAGTGCAGTTTATACCGTTTTACGTGCTCAATATTAAGCCTGGAGGGTGAGCTCTTAGAATAGGTGATAAACTTACTTACCGCTCGCGCGTAGGCCTCTTCGGTATTGCTGCTGAATCCTCGTTGTCTGATTTCATCAATTAATTTGTCTTTTAGAATACCCATTTAATTCTCCTGTGTTTGGGTTAAAAATTAGACAGGAAACATAGGTTAGAAATAAAGGAAGTGGAAATTTGAAGGGTGTGACGCGTTGCGATTTTCCAAATTTTAAGAGCTTATCCTAGAGAGGTGGTGGAAAGTACATTTTAAATCTAGATCTCTGCCCTAGAATACCCATTCTGAGGCAGAGAGTTCCGGCTCAAAATTTGCTGTTTTTTTGCTCTAAAATCGTACATCATCGAATCTTTACGTTTATAGTTAAATGTAAGGCCTTGTTAGGCCAAAGTTCTGGGCCTTTTGTGTTGAGTATGTAATATTTGTACTCATGAAGACACTAGCTAAAATAAATTCAGAAGAAGAATATCAAAATGCCAAAAAATTAATTGAACGAGTGCTCCTCCGTTAACAAGACTTACTAAGACCTAGTTTGGGGGGGAGATTACATTAGGAATTAATTTCCTATAAATAATTCTTTATGTTGAAACTTAAATTCTTTATATAAGAACCCGAATTATAGCTATGCGCTGGCCAGTTATAATACTTTTATTTAATTTACTTGTAAATATCACCACTTATGGTGCCAGTGTTCCTGAGTATTGCAAAAAAGTTCAACCATATCGCTATTGTTACAAAGGTGAATTTGTAACTAACGAGCAAACAGATGGACTTGTGCAAGATACATTTACATTAATAAGTGAATCAACTGAAGATCAATATCTTAAAGAGTGGGAAAAATTAGCTCTTGAATCAATAATAAATCGCAGAAATAGTGGACTAAATATCTTTCCAGAAGCAAAAGAAAAAGTTTCTCTTTTGAACGCAAGAACATGTAAAGGCGCACTTAATGAAATCACTGAAAATAGCAAAAGAAAACAAAAGACGCGTTCTAGTAAACCAAAGAATAAAAACCCAATGACAGAAACTGATTTTTTTGCTCGTCACATTCAAATGGCACTTATATCAGGTCCTTGGTTTAAAAAAACTAAAGAGTTGCATGTAAAAATTCAAAAAGAGAAATTGGGGGAATTAAAAAAAGCGAGAGATGATTGCATTAAAGAGCAAGAAAGTACCAATTCTCAAATGAAGTCTATGTCAATTTGCCAAGAAATGGAAAAAAACAATTTGGGAGTATTTGGTGATATTCATTACCGTTATCAAGAAAAAGCGAATCAATATTTTAAACCTTTAATTCAATTAAAAAATAGTTATCCTGCTCTATTTAAACAAGAGGGAATTTTTACGATTGTTGAAAAAGCGGGGGATCTAGCAAATAAAATGTTAAGTAAAATACCATCAGTTTTAAAGAGTAAAATAATCAAAAAATCTGAAAAAATTTATAATTCTCATATTGGCAAAATTGATTCTGGAGATATTGGTAGCACGATTGATTTCCTAAGTCCTTTAAGGGAACTTTCTAATGAAGAAACTGACCAAATCAAGGGGTTTGCTGAAGAATTTCGTAAAGATAAAGAACTTCGGGAATTGGCAGTGAATGCAATTGCAACTGATGCAAAGGATATAGATAATTCTCTTAAACATTTTTGTGATAAGAATTACCTTACAGGTTCAGACAAAGATCCTCAATTGCAACATTACACCTCTCTTGTTGATGAATTCTTAAATCGGCAAGTCGCAAAAGCGAACAAGGGAGAGATCTCAAAAGAAGAACTTGATTCTCAGATAAAACTTTCTAGGGATGTACAATGTCATCTTATTCAAAAATATCCTGGAGACGCAAATGTTAGTGGTGCAGCGATTGGGGGACTTACTCTTTTGGGCTCAGGTGTCTTAGCATGGGCAACCGGAGGAAGTTCGCTTTTAGTGCAAGGACTTTTTTTAACTGCGGGAACTGTTCTTGGAGGAGTTGGTGTTAAAGACTATATTGACTCTATTGATCGTTATCATATTGGTAAGGTTGTAGTTGGTAATGAATGGGCAAACTATACTGAATTTCAAAAGGTTCATGATGATTTAAAAAATACACGAGACATAAACTTTGCCCTTAATATTGGACTACTTCCTCTTTCAGTTTTTGATGTTGCTGCAGTTAGGTCTTCTTATCGTGCTATTAAAAACTTGGGAAAGGTACTGGATACGAAAAAAGTCTCTCTAGGAAATACCCCCTTAAAAGCATCCTTAACACTTAATGAAATGAATCAACTTGGAAAAATTCTTCCACATATGAGTAAAACTGAAATCGAAGAGCTTTTTAGAGTCATTTCTCCAATGGATCGCTTTAAGAGAGCTCAGTATATTGCAAAGCTTGAACTTCCTAAGACCTCTATCCCTAAACAAGTTGCACAAACAGAAGAATCAGCTAAAAGTAATGCTCCACAGCTCGTAGAAAATAAAAATGATCAAAAAGCAAAAAAACAACAAAACTTTTCCCAATTAATGTTTAATCACACGATTGTTGATCATGCAAATGATCCTGAATTGCAAAGAATAGGACAAAAGCTACAGGAACAAGGGGTGAAGGGTGCTAGAAATCCACAAAAAAAATATGATGCGTGGTTAATTGAGCTTGAAGACCTTTACCAAAATAATCCTGAAGAGTTAAAGAAAATTTTAGAATCTCGCTATCTTGAACCAAGTATTATGAAATATGAAGATATACCTGAAAAATATTTTAAAGGACTTGAAGAACAAGCTAGACGTAGAGGCGCAGGAAACGCACAGATTGACAGAGCGGGATATTATGAAGCGATTAAAACCGACCAGGCAGCAAGTATCAAGAATTGGATTGATTACCTCTCTTCTTCAGAAACTAAACATTACCCTATGTGGGCAAAACTGTGGGCGCTTAAGGCAGTTACCAAGATGGGTAAATATAGTGATGAAAGCAAAATGTTTGGTAGACGTAGAAAGACAGAGGTTGCCTCCTTTGCAGAACTCAACAGAGAGTCCCTTGCAGAAGTAATGGATGTGATTATAAAAGCTAAAAATGGAGAAGAGGTCGATGAGTTTTTCAAACCTTTTTTAAAAGATTTAAGTTTTTCTAATTTATATTCAGCAAGTTATGCGAAAAAACTTGCTGAAATTGCCGACACAAGCTCAATAGAAGGGAAATGGGTCAAGTATGACCAAGGAAGTAATTGTGGGCCTTTAGTTAGTGCGCTAGAAGGGAAAGGAACAAATTGGTGTACTGCCAATCCAGGCATAGCAAAAAAACACCTGGCCGGAGGTGATTTTCATGTCTTTTTCACTAAAGACAAGAGTGGAGAATACGCCCAGCCAAGAGTGGCAATAAGAATGGAAGGAGAAAGAATTAGTGAGATTCGTGGCATTGAAAAAGGGCAGCATCTCGATAGGCATGTAGCAGAGGCGGGAGTTGTTTCCAATAAAATGAAAGAATTTGGAGAAGAGGGAGTGCAATATGCTAAAAGAGAAGAGCAGTTAAAAATATTAAATAGAATTGAAGATAAAACTGAGGCAGGAGAAGAATTGACAAAAGAAGAACTTCGCTTTTTATATGAACTTGATCATAAAATAGAAGATTTTGGTTACGGTAGAGATCCGAGAATTGATGAGATAATTGGCAAAAGAAAAATTAAAGAAGATCTAATTAAAGCAACAGGTTTTAAAGAAAGCGAAATTAGTGTTACTGCAGAAGAAGCGCTAAAGGGTGGAGTGAAATATCATTATGGAGATCTCAATCTTCGCTCCCTTACAGATGCCAAAGATCTCAAACTTCCTGAATCTATTGGAGGAGATCTCTCTCTTCGCTCCCTTACAGATGCCAAAGATCTCAAACTTCCTAACTCTATTGGAGGACATCTCAATCTTGACTCCCTTACAGATGCCAAAGATCTCAAACTTCCTAACTCTATTGGAGGACATCTCAATCTTCGCTCCCTTACTGATGCCAAAGGTCTAAAACTTCCTAACTCTATTGGAGGAGGTCTCTATCTTGACTCCCTTACAGATGCCAAAGGTCTAAAATTTCCTAACTCTATTGGAGGACATCTCTATCTTAACTCCCTTACAGATGCTAAAGATCTAAAACTTCCTAACTCTATTGGAGGAGATCTCTATCTTGACTCCCTTACAGATGCTAAAGGTCTAAAATTTTCAGAATCTATTGGAGGACATCTCAATCTTGACTCCCTTACAGATGCCAAAGATCTCAAACTTCCTAACTCTATTGGAGGACATCTCGATCTTCGCTCCCTTACTGATGCCAAAGGTCTAAAGGTTTCAAATGGTGTTAAACAAATTATTTTACCAGAAAATATGCGTGGTTTTATTCCTGAGGGTTACAATGGAAAAATTATATATAAGGATTAAAAAAATTCATTCACCAAGAAACTTTTTATCGGAGAAACCTTTTTTTTGCGAAGAAGAACTGAACTCAATTTATTGCCAATATTATAATAGATTCAAACCAAAATCATAAGGCACAAAATTAAATTGCAGACTCATTCCACCCCTAACAGGGGTTTCGTTCAAAAGACGTTATGTTCCCTCTTTTGAGGTAGAAAATTAGATCCATTACTTTTTCTCACAGCCTTTTAAACGAGATATAAGCTTGTAAACTAAGTACCCAACACCAATAATAATACCAACGCAGGCTAGACCTAATTTGTATTTCATAAGGGGACTTAATTCTACATCAATTCCGTACAAATAATTAAATGGTGGACCACCCGAAATGACATAAAAAACGAAAACACTACCCAGCCATAGGACATAAAAGATCATGTTTAGAATTCCAAATGTCTTTTCCCAGCGACCAATTGTCACTAATTTATTTATGTCCGTATTAGGTTGAAGGTAATGAGAGAGACGATTTTGATTCTTTTTTTTGCTTTGGTCACTAAAAAGAAAAATTGTTAGATAACCTTGATATCGATGATAAATTTTATGACCTACAAATATAGTACCAGTTGTATTATAAAGGATATTCTCTTTGATTTTCGAATATTTTTTATCCAAATAGAGCAAACAAAATAATGGAACTCCAATCCCATAATAGGTAGTGCATACTCCACCAATAACTAATAAAATATTCTCAAAGCTCAATACAAGTAACTCCTAGTTGTATCATATATTTTTTCACCTCCACTAAACAGAGCACCTCCAGCTTTTTCTCCAAGCCAACTTCCTCCAACTCCTGCAGCAAAACCCACTACAACTCCACATGCTAAACCACTTGTACCTAAAGTGGGGAGTGTCAAAATCGCGGTGCAAATGAAGTATGTACCTCCCCACGAAAGAAGTGCTCCACCGCCAATATTGCCAGCTTGTTCCAATGCGACCTTGATCTTGTTATCATCAGTAGTGATAACATTTCCTAGCCCAATGACCACTTCTATTCCCCATCCTGCTAGATGTTTGATGTATTTAGATTTTCTAAGAACTTTGAATGTGCGCTCTAGGTACCCTACAACCTTCTGTCCATTTAAATAATCAGGAATAACAACCGTTTTCCTTAGAGATTTCACTGAGTCCCAAATTCGTTCTCCTCTAGCTCGACTAACTATAAAATTACTCAACTTGTTAATTTCTTGCTTAACTTTGCCCGACTCTAGCGCATTTTGCAGAGCTTTTTGAAAATTATTGCTGCCACCTTTATAAGTGTAATGTCCATCATTGATTGCCTTCTCGATTAATTTCATACCTTGAGAATATTTCTCATAAAAATTTTCTGTACTAGAGAGAGCACCAGATAATCCAAGACCTGCCCAGTCAACATCCTCATCCGGCTTAGTGTTATTGTTTAAAAAAGAAAAAAGATGAGGGTTGCGATTAAGATAATCTAGTTCAGTTTGATAGGCATAGCGAATTTTATTCTTTATCAACGCTCGCTGACAGAGAGTGAAAATTTCAAAGTGACGTTTTCTATATAGGGAAAGATCAATTATTTGCCAGGCGGATATCTTGTCAGGGTCTTTGATTTCTGGATTATTGTGTTGAATAATTTCAATTATTTCCTTAATTCCCGCCCAGTCTAAACGTGGCCTATATTTTCGGTTGAGATCTTTAAAGTGATCAACAATGATTTGAGACAGAGTTTCACCTGGTTGAACCTCGTGAATGGCGTAATAACCTAGTTTTTTCCCAAGAATACTCAATCGAAACTCCTCATTAAAAAATCTAATAGTTCTTAATAACACAATTGCGGTTGAGAACACAAAGTGTGATGAAGTTATTTCACAGATGAATTATATTTTACTAACTTTCTAAAGGTTAAGAAGAAGTTGTGAAAACAAAATACATTTAAAACCCCAAACAATTCTACAAGTCAAGGACTCCCCCTTTTACGTATTTTCTATAAGTCATAAGAAATACTATATCTCATAGAGGCTATTTTTCTGGAACGCAATATAACTGTTTTTATATTGCGTCTTTTTGACGTAAAAATTTCTCCCGAGAACGCTCTATTTTTTTAATATCTTTACTCTTTTTAAAATCCCCATTAGGAAATAACAAGTCTTGCGGATGTGACCCAAGGGCCGCTGCAATTTTTGAGGCCGACTTTACCGTTAATTCAACACGGTCATTTTCAATGGCACTAAGATTATTCATTTTAATACCTGTTAGTTTTTCAAGGTCTTTTAAAGTCATGCCAAAACATTTTCTATAGGCCCTAACGATTTCACCTGACGTTGAATCTTCTGGCACAAGCAGATCTAAAATATCTTTCATTTTTTACTCCTTCCCATAATTATGGTCTGGGGCGATTCTCACAACTTCTACAATGATCTCATCATCGATAATTCTATAGACAATCCTGCCACTACTACTAAAACAAGAAAACTTATACCCTTTCCACTGCTTGTCCAGTTTATGGTCATCATAGACAGGAATTTCTCTAATTTTTTCTGGCCCAAACTGTTCAATACGATTTCTCCAAACCTTAATTATCTTAATGTCCTCAATGGTGATACTCCCTCTTTCAAAGTCATTTTTGAGCTTCTTTTCCACGTCTTTTGTAAATCGTACTTTCCATGACATTCCTTGTCCTTCTTTAAGGTTATAATAAACCATAAGTTATTATATATTATAACTTATAATTAAATATAACTCAACACGTATATATTATGCAAATCGCTGAAAAGAGACGATATTTCACCTATACCAAGACCAGGACAAACATCTCAATCGCTCATTTCAGCAAAATATGAGGTCCATTTTTTGGGTCGTTTTTAGAATCTTGTAGCAATAACACCTGAATACTTTGACATCAACTGCTTTAAAGGGTTAGTCCTTATTCTTTTTGATTATAATCCTAGAACCCAAATACCATTTCCATTTTCTAGTTGTATTTTTAAATATTTTATTACCTCTTTAACAACGTTTTTTAAATTAACAATAAACTCATCCATTTTTCTAGGTAAGTCAAATTTCTCAAAGAGATAATCTTTTTTGAGATTTGATTCTTTTAGCAATCTATCCAAGCACTCAACAATTTTATTATTGTGAGAATCATCAATATTTTTGTTAATATTTTCGAAAGAATTAATAAGGTTTTTTATACTATCGATTGAATAAAAAGTATTTCCATAATAATTAAAACTGAAATTTGACTCATGAAAAGGATTAGCTATAAACTGAAAATCAATGTCTTTGATGAAAATTGATTCTTTTGAATAATACTCTGGCTTTGTGTCTTGAATACAAGGGGATAGCTCTATGTATTGAGTGCCTTTTGATAGTTGTTCGATTTTTAACACTTCCATAATACTTACTCCAAACCTTCAAAATACTTTTTTCCATCTTCTGGTCTAAAGACAGTTCCGCCATCTGGATTTCTTGAATTTTCGATAACAACAGTTTTAGACTTTTCATCCCAATAGGCTTTTCGTCCTTCTCGTAGTTCTTTAGCTTCTGATGGATTTTCGATAATTTCTTTTATTTTTTCTTTAAATTCTTCTTGAGTTTTGATTTCTGGAAATTCATCATTTTCTATTTTGTGCTTATCCCATGCATGACCACCACCAATTTTATCGGCTAGTTCTTTAGCTGAACCACTCTTACTAGACTCAATGTTCTCCAAATATTCTTCTTCATCATTATCTTTTTGAGTGATAATATCTAAAGCTACATTAAATTCTCCCAATGAATTATCTTCATAATTTTCCTTCAAGACAAGTAGTGATTTAAATGAATTCTGGTCTTGTGTAAGAAGTATTCCTGTTCCAATCAATAAATTTGAAGATAACTCATAAGAAAGCAAACTCGCTCCTAGTGCTTTGATCAACGTTGACGAAGGCGACCTTCCTTCTTCTTCAATTATATTATTTACTTCAGAAACTAAATACTGAATGTCCTCAGGCGTAGCATTTAAAAATAATTCACCTAACTCAGGCAAATAGTTAACCTGAGCACTTTTCATTGACATCAGTCCATCGACTAAATTATTGATACTTTCTTCTTTAAAAATATGATTATAATTTGGAGATATACCCTTAAATGTTTCAAAGAATTCTTCCCTTTTCTCAAGGGGAATCGAACCAAATGGAAGAAGGATTGTTTGTTTTTTACTCTCTTCGTCAACATATTCTCCGCCCATTCCAAGAACATTAAAATTTTCATCCATTGCTAGCGAAATATAAACGCTATCAGAATTGAGTTGTCGATTTAAGCATTTATTAAAACTACCACCTTCTAATACCTCAATGCCACATCCAACTAACGAACCTGGAGTTTTTAAAAGACCGATTGTCATTCTAGATGTAATGTCTTTAAATCTCTCTTTGGCACTTCTCTTTCGATACTCAACTTTATAAAAGGACTCAATTTGATCAAACTGAGTAGTTTGGATATCTATCAATTCTCGTTGAAATTTTTCAACTATATCAATAATTTCGCTCTTGTTCTCAGAATTATCTAAGTTTAAATTTGAACCTTTAAACTGATTTTTTAAAATTTGATTTACATCGTACTTTGTAATTCCTAATTTTAAAAGTTGCCCCTTTGAAAAATCTAGCTTCGATTTACCATATGAATTAATATCAAAACTCTTCAGGTATTGAATTGATTTTTGGAGTAATTCTGCTTTTGAAACTTTGTAATTTAACAATGCAGTCATAACTGGAATTAAAATATTTTTTTCAAGTTGATTATCAACTTTTAAATGTTCTCTATATTCACTTTCCGTACAAGGGAAGTTAACGACCGGATGCCCCTTAGGAGGATATATCCTTTTGTGTTGCGGAAAATATTTTGGAGGTGTATTCCATAGACATTTCTGATTCATCTCCATATAGAATATACCTGCCCTAATATCTGCAATGAATTTCTTCAAATTTTCTGTAAGAAATGCCTTTGAATAAAAGGACAATTCAAGCTCTATTTTTTTTGTCTCTTGAATTAATTTCAAAATGTCATTAACAAGACTAAGTCTATAAATTCTTTCCTTTTCTAATTCCTTCCATTTTTCAACTGAATCTAAATTTAATTCATTAATTCCATAAAGATTGATAAGATTATTTCGAACTTCTTCCTCATCAAAAACACCAAGTGTTGAATTCAACCATGATTTTCCACTCAATGATTTTACTGAAATTCGACTATTACTTCCTCTTCTAGATAGACTTGAAGTTAAAAAATCATTAAAGTTCTGTTCTCCTCCTGCCAATTTGAAGAGTGAAATGATAACATCAGGGCATCTTTTGAACTTAATGATAAAAAACAACTTATTATAAGCTAAATCTCCTGACTGCTTACATAATTCACTTTGCAAAGATATATAATCGTTGAACAACTCTTTTTTGATTTCCACATGATCGCTTGCAAATAATTGACCTATCCAAATTGCAAGTACAAATAATATAAATTTAAACCGCACAAATACCTCTTGTTTTAATTCTGCTTAAACTGTCTCTTTCTTTTTTTCTTCCTTAATTTGTTCTTTTACAATTTTATTACCTTCTTTTGCTTCATCTTTCACAATTTTATTATCTTCTTTTGCTTCATCTTTCACAATTTTATTATCTTCTTTTGCTTCATCTTTCACAATTTTATTATCTTCTTTTGCTTCATCTTTCACAATTTTTTCATCTTGTGAATTTCCCGGTCTTATTAGAACTTCAGGGTATTGATAAATGAAATACACTAATGCTGCGGCCAATACAGGAATAGAAAGCAATCTAAAAATCTTAACTAAAACGACTGCACTCACGAGAAAGGTGGCAGCGTACACAACATTTTTAAAAACATCTTCCTGATGGTAAATATCAGAAATCATTTTTTTTGTCTCTCCAAAACTAGGAACATAATCACCAACTTGTAGTTTATCAGTTCTTGAGTCTGAAAATAATTCTAAAAAGGCATGTTCTATTTTTTGTCTATTTGAAATCTGGTCACTTTTTGTATCAATAATGATTGACTTGCTGTCAATGACTTTGGAAAAATCAGCACTAAGTCTTGTAATCAAAATGCTTTGAAGATTTTTTCCCTTATCAAATTCTGAAATCACCACACTAACACCTGCACTTTCACCATTATCTAAGTCAATCACAATTCGAGTAGGGTTTTGTTGGTTGTAAACTTCTACTAAACTTAGCTTGTAGCCTTTTTCATCAACAAATGTGATGCTATCATTTTCAAGTTGTTCTAAATTTAATTTGATCATTTCCTTACTTACTTTTGCTGGCGTTGTGGCATAAGTTGAGTGAAGAGTAAGAAAACAAATTAAAATATAAATAAATAATCTTCTCATATAAACCTCTCGTTCTTAAAAATATTTATCATTCTTTTTATTCATGATTTTTATTCTCTTTTTCCATTTTTCGTTCGAATTCTAGATTTTTTCTGTATTGTTTATTCAAATTCCCATTTACGATTTGCTTGTGTACTTTTTTACTTTTAGATAGCTTTACTAACTGCTCTTGCATATCTTTCACGATTTTCATCTGTTCAGCATCAGGAAGGCTTTTTCTTTCATCAAGCTTAGCTTCAATCTCAGATGAGGAGTGACTATTTGCAAGTGGCATCAATTGACCTTTAAAGTGTTTTGCAAGTTGATTATTACTACGTTTTGTATTTTTTGTAGTCGTTTTTAATCTCCATCCTCTAAAAAGGTTTCGAATAAGGCCTTTTATTTTTGTTGAGCGGACGGGATCTAAACTTGATAGGTCTATTAATTTCAAGAGATTTTCTAATGTCATTTCAACTTTATCTAGAGGAACTTGTTTTTCAGGGTCTGTCAGTTGTTTCAGGGCATCTAAGATCATTTTTTTTATTTTATTGTCATTAAAAAAATTATCGTCATCTCGACTTTTTTCCCACTGATTAATAATCTCTTCTTTTAGTGAAATTGAATCTAATACATGTTCTATATAAAAGCTTTGATCATCAAGTTCTTTAGAAAATATATATTTTTTGATGTATGCCTTAAACTTCTTGGAATATTTTTCATATTCAAGATCTAATTGAGCGCTAAAATTTTTAAAGCTCATTATTTGTTTCAATATTTCATCATTTTTCTTAAAATAATCTTTTATATCTTGATCACTTATTTTACTAGATTTTGATAGTCTATTTTGTAAATCTTTTAAATCTTCAAGTTGCGCTTGAGAAATGTTCGAATCTTTTTTCAATTCCACATCTGAAAATGGATTAAATTTACTATAAAATTCAATCATCACTTCATTTATATACTGAGCTACATACTGGAGAGCGAAATCTCTTTTCGCAGATTTTATAAAATATTTTGCCGACTGCCCACCAAGGTAGGAATACATTTTTTTTAATCTTTCAATTTTTAATTCAAACTCATATTGTATATTATACAAGCTATCAAAAACTTTCTCATATCCTTTATTTCGACTTCCTGGTACGTCTGCTTGAAATAATTTCCAAGGTGTCACAAAATTATTATAGATTTTATCTCCAAGTCTTTCTCTAACATATTCGGTGATTTCGTCAAAATATCTGGGATCTTCAACAGGATCACCAATAATGACGAGTTCTATACCTCGTTCTTTTACAAGTTTAACGATATAATTTATTTCCGTTTCTAATGTATTCATTTCACCATCGACAAGAAGAATTAACATTCCAGCAAGAGATGTCTGTCTATTAAGATGATCAGTATGGATTATATTTAGATCTAATGGGGGATATTGAACATAAAATCGACTTAATTGAGTGATATCAAAATTGTCTTGCTCTAACACAATTTTTCCTTCTCCAGGAGTAAAATCTTGATAAGAAGTTTTTATAATATCACTATAATGACTACTTTTATCTAGTATATGCTGTCTAAATCTTTCACGAAGTCTTCTTGATCCTCCAAAGATAGCAAAGTAAGTTTTGAATTCATTTAATAAGACTTGAAGCTCTGTATAACTGTGTCTAAGATCCTCTAAATCCATAACAAGCTCTTCTTCACTTCCAATATCTTTCAACTTTTTCTCTATATTTTGAATAACTTCTATGAATCTATGATTTTGAAATCGAAAATTTTGAATTTCTGTTAAAACTTTGGGGACAAGTTTTGGATCGATTTGTCTGTTATTTTTAAAAAGTTTTAGTGCTTTTCTAGTTGCTTTTTCACTAAGCTCAAATTGGTGAGTTTGAGAATTCATTTCAACAGATAGCAGATTATTATTCAAAGTTATTCTTTCATTATTAACAATAATTCCAGAATTGTCTCTGTTTAACATCGCAAGTTCACATTTCTTCAAATCAGTTGTGAGGCCTGGGCCTGAAAAAAACATGACAATCATTATATTGAGAGTTAATTTAATCTTGCATTTCATATTATTTCCTATTCTCTGAAATTACTTTATCAATAATTTTATTTACGATTTTATTTAATTCGTCCTCTTTTATGTGTGGTCGTTTGCGCAATTCTTCATTGATCATTATTTCAATTTCTTCATTTTCCTTTTCGCTGAGTTGTAATTTTTCGATTCGACTTGTTGAAATAGCTGCTTTTATGCTTAGATCTCTTGCACGTTCTAAATTTAATAAATGTTCACCAGAAGTATTACTTTTAGGGCCTTCAATTTCTTCTTTTAAAGGGCCAAGAATATTTGTAAGTGCCATATCTTTGAAATTTGAAGATACTTCTTTAACGATTGTACAAGCAGTCAAACGATTCGTTGCCATTTTTTGTAACCGATCAATAATGAGATAGATTGATCCGGTTATTAAAGGTAATCCACTAAAGATAAGATTTTCGATTTCTTTACTGCTGGAGACAATTCCTTCAGAATGTGTTTTATCATAACCTTTTTTGTTTTGAAGGTGGTCAGTATAATTAATCCAAATTGCGATCGCAGCGCCAAAAGTAAGAAATACCGTAGAATATGCTGCGGTATCACGACAAGCATTCATGGGAGCTGATAATAACATTTTATTTGTCATTGAATTGATCATTTTTTTTCTCACTTTCGCGACATATGGATTTTCATCTTTAGAATCGATTTTAGTATGTTCAGATGTTCGTAACATTAAATCTATACCTTTTGTCATTTGATCAATTTCTCTTTCTAATTGATATTTACCATTTTCTATTTCTTTTTGAGTGGGAGAATGTGAAGTGAATTTTTCAATAATTCTTCTTTGAATTGCTTCTTTTACTAATATTGGGTCGATCCCCTTTTCTTCACGGTTTTGATGTTCTCCGAATTGACTTTCATTTTCATTAAAGAAATCAACGACCATTTTATCTCGAAGAGATAAATTGAGTTCTTGAATGGTTTGATGGAAACGAGAAGAAACTATCCCAAGGATCTGCCTATCAATAAATGTTTCATTCAAACGTATATTGTTGTTATTTGATTTCTTAGTCAGAGTGATTTTTTGAATAAACGTATCAAATATACTTTGAATTTCCTTTACCTCATCTTGAGTGAAGGCAACTGCATTTTTAAGGTTATCGTAAACATTACCTGCAACATTTCCACCCTTTCTTAAACCATCTGCCATTACTTTAAATTTTGGGATTGGGATCAACCCCATAATTGCAAGTGAAATATCACCTGGTGTTGTTGGCAAGTAATAGGCATTAGTCTTTAGAAAGTCACTAGAGAGTTTGTATAATTTATCTTTCAATTCTTTTGATAATTTTAACTCAAGATCTTTTGAAGTTTGTTTAATAAGTAAATCTAAAGATTGTAAGATGACATAATCAACTGATTCATTTAATAACTGTTCTAAGTAAACATGAGTTAACTCTGATTCAAATTTCGTTGCAATTTGTTGATTATTTTCTTTAAACCTAGAATCAACTAGTTGTTTCGTTTGCACATCATCTAATAAACTAAATACTTCTTCAGTAATTGTTCCATGGGTGTCAACCTTTGAAATATTGTCTTTGCTAATACTCCAAAAACTTACAGTGCATTTATCTTCTTTTGATTTAATGTTTTTTTCAACCATTTGAATAATTTCTTTGGCACCATCTCCAACTTCTAAATTTGGATCTGCAAATCCATCGTCAAAAAAAACAAAAATATTTTTTCCTTTTAGTGAAATCTTATCATATTCAAAATATCTTAATTGAGACATAAGACTGTTTTCAATTGCCTCTAAATTCAAGCTGTTTTTTCCAGAAGAATATTTATCTATCACTGGAGAGATATGAAGAAATACATAATCACTCTGATTTAAAAGATTTGAAAAGTTTGAAAGTTCACCATTTCGTTCAAAAGCAACAGAAAGATTTGCTGGAGGTGCATTAAAAAAACTGACTCCTTTTGGAAAATCTTCATTTCCTATATAAATACTAAGTTTAGAGTTGCTACGTAGGACTTCATCGAATGCATACCGTCGACGAATGAAAAGACGATCAATTTTATCACTATGCTGAATTTCCCCTGAAAAATTTAAATGATTTTGGACGTTTTTCGGATCAATACCTGCATTTTCTGAAGTGTAATAGACAAAATGTGGTAAAACATTATCACTTGGCCTTACCATTGCATCTGAATTTGTGAGTCTGTGGATAAAGTTTGTCTTATCAACGTCATTATTCCCCATGACAAATATCTTGAGCCCCTCTAACTCCAAGGAATCTAGAAGATCTTCCAGTTCCTGGAATTGAGAACTTTCCTTTTTTCTATTGAAATTCTTGTTTTGACTAGCGAGTCTCATCATTTCCAATCTCAACACTTCAAATTCATTGAGATCTAGATGATCCTTTTTATTGTTTCTTGAAACAATTGATTTATAAAGGATTAGCTTAGTGTCCTTCTCTATAAAGTTTTCTTCACAGGATTTAGTAGATTTTGCAGCAATCGCAATTTTAGCAACATGAAAAAATATTATAAATAAAATGAAATACTTCATTGTTAACTCCAAATAAATGTCTAAAAATTTCTTAATCAATAACTTAAAAGTAAAAACATATCTACTTAACAACTAATTTATTTTAAAAATGAAAAGATTGATTGGACTTTAAACTATCATTTATACTGAATATAAACTCTTCAGAGCTAAAATATTAAATAATACATCCAATTCAGTTTAGAAAGTTGTGATCAACAGTTATATTGAATTGGTGTACTGTAAAAACTAACTTCACAACACTAACTAGGGGCTGTCCAGAATTCCCGGCCTCGCATCAAAGTTTTAACCATATATAAGCACATGCCAAAGAAAGCATGGATTTGTAATTTCTTTTGAGTTTATCAAACCTAGTTGCAATGGACATGTAGTGCTTCAACCTAGCGAAAATATTTTCTACTTTATATCTTTCTCTGTAGGCCGTTTTGTCTAAATTAGTGTTTCCAATCTTCGAGTTTTCTTTCCTGGGGATTACTGGAATTGATTTTGTTCCTCTGATTACCCAACGAAGATATTCACCATCATACCCCTTATCAGCAATAGTATAAGTACTATGAGGAGTTCTTTCTATAAGTTCTGGTGCCATTTTTATATCATGAACTTGCCCCTCAGTAATTTCAAAATCAATTGGATTCGCGTGAGAATCAACAACCATATGTATTTTAGAACTATTGCCTCCAGCTGTTTTTCCAATACCACTCTCGGCGTCCTTACGTGCACCACAAGCATGTTGATGAGCTTTGACTACACTTCCATCAATAATTTTCCACTCCATATCTGGTTCAACTACAAGTTTCAGAAATATACTCTTTAATTTGTCGTACTTGGACCAGTCGTTAAATCGCGAATACACTTTTTTCCAGCTCCAGTGCTCTTGTGGTAAGTCTCTCCAGGGGCATCCAACTCTCATTTTGTACAAAATTCCTTCTGTGGTATGTCGAAGATCAGGCTTGTCATAGATGCCATTTTGAGACATTATTGGCCATAACTTCGACCAAAGCTCATCTGTGAGCATTAATCGAGGCATAAGTAAGTCCTTTGTTGTTTTTTGCAAATCAATTCTAAGGACTTACTTTCAATTATGCATACGGCCCTGAGTCGAATTCTGGACAGCCCCTAAATTAAACTTGGACTGGAATCGTCAAAGGTAATGGATGAAGAGACAAGCAGCATACTTCCTGAAGATATTACGGAAGAACGGAACAATAAAATAGATGAAATTCCGTATAATTTTTTGACAGTATACTTTTTTTACATACATGGCCCGATCTGATATTTTCGTAACCTTCTGAAATTAAGAGTTATTCTTCCTAAATTTATGGCACAAAATCTGCAATTAAGCTTAAGAGGAGATTAATATGAAAACTTCATTTATCATACTTTTTACATTACTTAGCTCTACTTTATCGGCCTTTGAGCTTTACTGTTATACACCTCGAAAATCGAAATGCTTTAAAGTATCACAAGATAACTTCACTGTGCTTGAAGAAAGAGGAAATCAGAGATCTCGTGGAATTTCATCTGTTGAAAAACTTAAGACCCTCTATACTGGTAAATCTCTCACAAAATATGTGAAATTTGAAGGTGATGATTATCAAATTCACGTTGATAATATCAATTCCCCATCAGATATGAATGATTACTTAATAGTAAAGAATTCTGAAGGACATGAAATGATTTTTTCGCTTACCTGTGAACAAATTTAGAGTTTTCTGTTCCAATCAAATTGCTCTGCCCCACCTTTTTCCTTTGGCTTTGGTGGTGGTTCAAAGTCCTCACATCCAGAAATGATTTCATTTGTTTCATTCTTTACAATTATTTTTTTATCTAACTGAATATAGTTACTTTTTTTAGTTTTAGTTCTTGAATCATAGAAGGCCATCTCAATTTGAAATTCTCCGATAAGAGATTTTCCTCCGTTTATTGAATTTGGAACTAACGAAAACTCCTCTACTCTGTAGGGCATCGTTTCTTCTCGGACTGGACTTATCGTTAACTGCTGGTCAGGAGCAAATACATCTTCCAGAACAACTTCATCAATTACTTTCCTGTGATTAAATGCAGGGCATTTAAATCTTTCAAATCTAGTAGAAACAGAAGCGGCCGAATAGAAAATTTGCACAATCCCTTTTTCTAACTGCCTTACTCTAAAATTATTCATTCTTTCAGTACCAGGAACAACAAAGGGAACGTACATAAAACCTAAGTTATCTTGTCCAGCAATTGTACTACGAGAAATTCTCACTAACCATGAATCTACATTAGTTAATTCTGAAATTTTTAAGACATCGGTTCTTTCTAATTTGGGAAACTGAATAGTAAAACGAACTCCTTTAGACACTTCTTGCTTATAATATGGGCCTACTTTCCAATCTACAATTTCAAAATCTTTTACAGAGGTGTCTTTAACTTTTAATATTACTGTTCTATCCTGCCCATAGGTAACAGTTGAAGTTTCACGACAAGAAACAAAATTTAATAAAATTAAAAGACAAAAAATTATTACTGAACAACGATAATTTCGCACAACGAGCTCACTCCTTTGAGAGAAATTGATCCAAATTCAATCTCTTTACACATGATTGTATCATATTCCTTCACATGTAGGGAGTTATCGGCAAGTTCTATTTTCACTTCTCCATAAAGACAGAAGAAACTTGTCGGCCTTTTTGTACTATTGATAGTACAAAACTGATCTTTAGTGAGATTAACTTTGTATGCAGTGAAATCAAAATGTTGTGCAAGTTTAGCAACTTCGTTTGTAACATATTCAGGTGAAATTTTAAATCTATCAGGTTGATTAAAGTTTTTATCAAATTCAATTACTTCCATTGCTTTTTTCACATGGAGATCCCTGGGCCTTCCATCATTTCCTAATCTGTTCCAGTCCCATACCCTATAAGTGATACCACAAGACTGTTGTATCTCAATAAGCATAACTCCCTTACCTATCGCATGAATCGCACCGGCCGGAACAAATATAAAATCTCCTTTTTTAACAGGAATAAAATTAAGTAAAAGGTTAACATCCTGGCCATGATTAATTGCATTCAGGAAATCTTCTTTTGTCACTCCTGCTTTTAATCCTAGAAATATTCCAGAATTCTTTTGAGAATCCAATATGTACCAACACTCTGTTTTTCCTTTTGAGTTCTCATGTTTTCGCGCATAATCGTCTCCTGGATGAACTTGGACAGAAAGATTATCAGAAGTTTCTATATACTTAACCAAATAGGGAATTTGAGTTTCATCGAACACATTGCTTAGTCTCGTTCCGTCCTCTAGAAAGCATTGTTGATTTTCAAGGATAGAAACTTCAAGCGTCTCACCAATTTTTTCTTTTGAAGTTATTCCCTTTAATTTAGCAAGTTTATGCCCACCCCAGATTTTTTCAATCACAAATGGTCTCAATTTCAATAATTTATTATCCAAAAAATGACTCCAAGTGAGAATAATATTGGCCATAATTCTGTCATAGTTAGCAAATATTGAAATCATTCACCACAGCAACTACGCAAAATAAAACAAGACTCATTTTTGATAGACCTTATGTGATAGTCTATACTCATGAGAAATCATAGAGCTCCCCTTTTATTAATACCCAATGTTGTCCTATATCCAGGCTGTACATTACCGTTATATGTAGTTGAACCCATTTACATTAAGGTTATCGAAGATTGTGTTAATAATTCTCAAAATATCGCAATTTCATTGGCATCGATGAATCCTCATATTGGACCTACAGAGAATTTTGAATCAAACCCTAATGAAATGATTTCACCAAAAAGAATTTGCACGATGGGAATTCCCTACATTCTTGGAACAGGGCCAGGACATGGAATACATGTTATTATAAGGGGGGAAAGAAGAGTTCTCCTCACTCGTTTAGTTCAAAACCTTCCTTATCCAATTTATGAATTGTCTGAATTAGAAGAAACTTCTGGCCACGGCCATTTACCTCAAAAGGCCCTTGAAAGCTTAACCGCTATTCTTCACGAGTGGATTGATTTCAACATTTTAGATTCTAAAGAAAAGATGACTATAAAAAACCAATTACATAGTGTTCAAAACATTTGTTCATATATATGTACATTTCTGATTAGAGATCCAGAGCTAAAGCAAATCTTACTTGAAATGGATGACCTTTTAGAAAAAATACTTATATTGCAAGTTTTGGTTGGGGAGAATTATACTTACATTGAAAACGCGTTGCACAAGCAATCTCTTTTTGACTTCGAACTCTTAGAAAACACTTTTCCAATTGCAAACTAACCTATTCGAATCCCTCTAGATATGTTACGAATAGCTATCTAAATTGACATATCGAGCTATTACCTAACGTGGGGAGAGAATGGAATATAATTTTAATGAGATTGAGAAAAAATGGCAAAACTATTGGGAAACTCATAAAACCTTTAGGGCAGATGATCTTGATAAGACAAAAGAAAAATTCTATGCCCTTGATATGTTCCCCTATCCATCAGGAGCGGGTCTCCATGTAGGACATCCAGAAGGTTATACGGCAACAGATATCATTTCAAGATATAAAAGAATGAAAGGTTTTAATGTACTCCACCCAATGGGTTGGGATAGCTTTGGTCTTCCAACAGAAAACTATGCAATTAAAACTGGAATTCATCCACAGAAAATTACTGAAGACAATGTAGCAACATTTAAAAAGCAATTGAAGTCACTTGGATTTTCATATGACTGGGACCGCGAAATTGCCACCAGCGATGTCAATTACTATAAATGGACTCAGTGGATTTTTTCAGAGCTCTATAATAAAGGTCTGGCCTATGAAGATGAAATTTCTGTCAATTGGTGTCCAGAACTAAAAACAGTTCTGGCAAACGAAGAAATAGTTGATGGAAAATCTGAAGTTGGAGGACATGAAGTTGTAAGAAGGCCCATGAAGCAATGGATGCTCAAAATAACTGAATATGCTGAAAGATTGATTCAAGATTTGGAAGATTTAGATTGGCCAGAGAATATTAAGGATATGCAACGCAACTGGATAGGTAAATCCGAAGGAGCGTCAGTAAGATTTGATGTCGTTGGGATCAAGGATCAAATCGAGGTTTTTACAACTAGGCCCGATACCCTCTTTGGTGCAACATATATGGTTCTCGCTCCGGAACATCCTTTAGTAAATAATATTACTTCAAATGAGCGTAAAGATTCTGTTGCAGAATACATTATAAGAACTCAAAAAAAATCTGACTTAGAAAGAACTGATCTCAACAAAGACAAATCAGGGGTGTTCACAGGAGCTTACGCGGTTAATCCTGTTAATAATAAAAAGATTCCCATTTGGATAGCTGACTATGTCCTTATATCTTATGGGACAGGGGCCATTATGGCCGTTCCAGCCCATGATACAAGAGATTGGGAATTTGCAAAAAAATATGAACTTCCCATTATTGAAGTTTTGAAAGGCGGAAAGGTAGAAGAGGAAGCTTTTCTAGAAGACGGAGAACATGTTAATTCCGAGTTTTTAGATGGATTAAATAAACAAGATGCAATTATTACTATTATTGATTGGCTTGAGAAAAAAGAGCTTGGAAAGAAAAAAATTAATTTTAAGCTAAGGGACTGGATTTTTTCACGTCAACGATACTGGGGAGAGCCATTTCCAATATTAAAATTTGCAGATGGAACTGTTAGGGTTTTAAACAAAGACGAACTTCCCCTAGCTCTTCCTGATGTAAAAAAATACGAACCATCTGGAACAGGAGAATCCCCCCTAGCAACAATAGATGAGTGGTTAAACATCACTGACCCAAAAACGGGGAAAAAGTGTAAAAGAGAAACAAATACTATGCCTCAGTGGGCCGGTTCTTGTTGGTATTATCTTAGATTTATTGATCCTAGTAACGATGTTGAGGCCTGGAACAAAGAAAAAGAAAGATACTGGATGCCAGTGGATCTCTATATTGGAGGAACTGAACACGCTGTACTTCACTTATTGTATGCAAGATTTTGGCATAAGGTACTTTACGATCTAGGTCATGTTTCTACAAAAGAGCCTTTTCAAAAACTTGTCAATCAAGGTATGATTCTCGGAGAAGATGGCGAAAAGATGAGTAAGTCTCGAGGTAATGTCATCAATCCAGATTCAGTTGTAGATCAATATGGGGCCGATACTCTTAGACTCTATGAAATGTTCATGGGCCCTCTTGAAAAAACTAAGCCTTGGTCAATGAAAGGTGTAAAAGGTGTTTATAACTTTTTAAATAGATCATACAAATTCTTTGCAGACAGTAATCATTGGATAGATGGTAAAGAAGATGAAGAAGTGTTGAAACTACTTCATAAATCTATAAAAAAGGTGTCTCAAGATATAGAAAATTTACGATTCAATACTGCGATTTCACAGCTCATGATTTTTTTAAACCTAGTGATAAAAAAGAAAGCTGTTACAAAATCAACAGTTGAAACTTTTGCACTCGTTCTCTCTCCACTTGCACCACATATGTGTGAAGAAATTTGGCAACTTCTTGGAAACCAAGAAAGTCTGGCCTACGCAAAGTGGCCTGCATATGATGAAGATTTAGCAAAAGATGATCTCATTACTGTGGGAGTACAAATCAACGGAAAAACAAGAGGCACAGTTTCAGCGCCAGCAGATATTAGTAAAGAAGAATTTTTAAATATCGCAAAATCTGAACCAATTGTAGCTAAATATTTAGAGGGAAAAAATATTATAAAAGAAATTTATGTTCCTGGTAAAATTTGCAATTTTGTTGTGAAATAAGTCATAATGGGCCATGGGAAAATATATTTACCTTGGCCTAGCTACAATTTTCTTTTTTTTCTTAGAGTTTAGAAAACCGTTTTTCACACGAAAATTAAATATTAAAAAAAATCTTAATAATTTCTTACTTACTTTGTCCTCTCTTCTCATAATTAAGCTCACTTCTTATATGGGTTTGTTTTCTCTTTGGAGTGACTTAATACCAAGTATTGGTATAGAAATCAAAAACATGTCGGCTCTTCCCCGAGTAGGCCTTACCATAATAATTCTTGATTTTTGTATATATTGGCAACATCGTTTTTTTCATTTGAGTTCATTTTTATTTAAATTGCATATCCCACACCACACTGATGAAGAATTAAATGTGAGTAGTGCCTTAAGGTTTCATCCGAGTGAAATATTTTTATCAGCTTTTTATAAACTGTTCATAGTAAATCTAATTGGAATTTCATTCACTGATTACGCTTTATATGAAGTTATCCTCACTAGTTTTGCTCTTTTTAACCACAGTAATATAAAAATTCCTGAGCGAATTAATGACTTCCTGGAATATTTTTTTATCACTCCTACTTTGCACTACGTTCATCACATCAATGAAAGTAAATTGATGAATATGAACTTCGGAAACATATTTAACATTTGGGATAGGCTCTTTGGAACTTATCTCAACTGGAAAACTCTTGATCTTGGGCACCTAAAACAGGGCGTTAAAAACTATCCACAAAAAAATTTTTCTTCATTACTTTTCTTAAAAAAAGATCAGTAAAGCTCTAAAACAACGCCAATAACATACCAATACTGTCAAGTATTGTTCCAAATTTAATCTATAGTTGACTAAATTTGCGGAAAATTTTGCCGATCCTTAGTTAAACAACTTAACAAAGGACGGCCCGATGAGTAAAAAAACAATCGCTGTTATCATGACACTCATATTGAATGTTGGTCTGGCCGGATGGGATCAAGACGTAAGGAATGTCGTCAATCAGTACCCAATTAAATTAGACAATACATTTTCATCAACCTTACTTGGACTTTGCTATGCTTATCCAAGACTTCTTGAGGGAGATCGATTTCCAATTAAGACCATAAAGGTACCGACAAACATGCTTGATAGTCGCGGCCTAAATATAAAGGTTGGACTTGTTCGCAATAAAAATGGAAAAATAAACAGAGATGCTCCTTATGTTTTTGTTATAACAGGAGCATTTAATAATTTGAATGGTGCCTTACCAAAATCTATGATGAATGCATTCTTAGATATGGGATACAATACCGTCGTTATACCCAATCCATGGGGAACAGAATTTATAAAAAGTGGTACTCGAAAACCAGTTGGAACAATTCTTTACGAGGCCGAGGTCATTCATGATGTAATTAAAAACACAGCAAAACTACTGCTCATCGATAAGTTTAGATTGTTTGGTATAAGTTATGGCTCATTTTTGGCCGCAATGGTTTCAACATTTAACGCTCAAGATGGAAGTCCTTATAATATTTTAGACACAACAATCATTTCACCACCTGTAAATATGGGGCATACCTTAGAAAACTTGGATGTTTTGGTTTCACAGACAAAAAAATACCATGGGGCCTCAGTTATTCAATCAGCAATTAACCTTTTCAAATTTTGTCAAAAAACATCACCTAGTGTTTATCGCAAAAAGGATCAAAACACGGCCAAGGGTCTAGTTGTCTCAGTGGGGTTTCATGGTGAACTTATAAACTCTGTCACTCTCTATGATGATTTAAAACATCTTAATATTGTCCCAAAGCGAAATTTGAAAATTTTGAGTTCAGTAGAAAGACAAAAGCTCACCCACTATGAATATTACCAGTATCAAAGAGAACGAAAGAAAGAGGTTGATATCTTTGACAATTGGGTTAAAAACTATAATTTTTCAAAATATTTCCACGACTTTGCTCCTGAAGCAAAAGAACAGATCACTAGTGATTTTGGCAGACTATCTTATTGGATTAATCAGTCCAAAGTTTTGGGATATGACAAATTTAGAATACTGATTGCTGAAGATGATTTTTTAAATTCGCAAGAAGATATTTATGAAGGATTTGAAGATGACTCTATATATCTAAGATTTGGTGGCCATTATGGTTTTCGAGATCAAAGTTGGTATTTTAATTTTCTTAAGGAGGCATATTTAAATTAGAATTATTTACTTGCTGTACTATATATTTTTATAATTCTTTTTGTATTTAGTTTATTAAACATCTCAACATAACTCAAAAAATGAGCTAGTATCCGGCCAAATTCATACTAAGCAAGAAAAATGAAACATAAAATATTTCTAAAATTTTTAACATTTTTTCTTTTAGTCTCCTCTTTATCTGCTCAAAATGTAGACCCTCTTTTTGGACTTGAAAACGAATTTTCAAAATTTAGTACAAAAATTCATGGCCCAATAATCTTATTGCCAAATATTGCAGCATTACCATTTGTCATTTTTTCAGATTTTGGATTAACTCTTGGAATTTCATCATTGGTCGTCACAATTTCTACCGGTGGATTTTTTCTGGGACAGACGTTAAATCGAAGAGCATTGGAAAAATACTATGAACATGCAAAAAAAAATGAGCAAAATTTAAATGTTGAAGTAGTGGGCAACCAAATAAAAATAATCAATTCGAATAAGTTCCATTTAATTGCAAAAAATGATTTTGGTGTCATCGAATTTAATAACTCTCCATCCACTGTTAGTTTTTTTAAAGAAAATATAGATTTCGTTGACGAATTCATGTTCAAAAAAACTAAAAATCTTAAGTTAGGTCCAAAAGGTTTTTTGAATTCAGGTCAAATACACATAGATTATGTCACTGGCCTTGAGGAAAACCCACAGCTCCTCATAGACTTCTTAGTTGATCTCACAAACCATCCAGGTCTGTATCGTGGCCCACTAAGCAGTAGCGACAAATTCACTTCAAAAGATCCACTTAGTAATATTAGAAAATTTCGAAAGGTTTTAAACTATTTTAATTCTCGAAAATCAAATTTTAAAAGAATAATAAGGTTACTAAAGGATGCTGGCCTTGGACGAGTTGGTGATGGGCATGCCTTTTCGTTAAGAAAAGAGAGTTTAGAGACTAGGTTTTGGCGTCCACAATATTCAGTGCATGAGATCATACTATTTTTAGATCTCATAAAAGCAAGATTAAATTATTTAAAAAAACACCCAAATCAAAAACTTAAACCACTCTTTCCAACTTATTTTACATACACCTACCATAAGCAAATGAAAAAATATGTTGAAGAATCAGGACTTGATTGGAATGAATATGAAAAAATTCTCCCTAGAAGTTGGATTAGACTTTTTAATTTTGAGAAGAAAATTGTTAATTATTGTCAAAAGCTTTTCAAAAGACATTGAAGAGTTTATCTAAAAAGCTAAGTCCAAGTCCAGAGAGTACGGGTATAGTAAGATTATCATCAATTTTTCCTGAAAAAAGTTCTGAAATTGCTCCTATTAGGCCACCTAAGAGACAAAAGTATGTTAACTCAACTGAAGGGCCTGTAAAAAAAAGCCCATAGGCCGTGGCAATAGCTGTGCAAGTGACAAAACAAGCAAAAGACCCTTGCCATGACTTTCCTGGAATTATCCGATCTTTACCATACAGTATTCCAAAATATGAAGATATCGGATCGGCAAAAACCAGAAAAAAAATGGATAAAATTGCCATTTTTTCATCATATAAAAAAAGTGATAGCGAAATACCTGAAGCATAATAAGGAACTCCGCTAAAAGAGTTTTTTTCTGACTCTCGCATAAAAGGTCCCATTATAAAAAAGACGTAGCGATTGATTTTGGGAAAATAAAGTCTAATAATATCTGTTGTTAAGGCCAAAAATGCACAAACAGCAGCAATTATTGCCCAGGTTATTTGGGGTAATGCAAATTCGTAGTAGATGCTTACAGCAGTAGAACCCATAACAATATGCCATATTTTTCTGGCCAGATGGAGGTCATTGCGTTTTTTAAATACTGGATCATATTTTAATTCCAAGATACTGCTCCTTACCTTAAAAGCTACTTTATTTACTTAGCTAAAAAAAGCAAAAATCCAACAAAAAAATACTTTGGATTATTATTAAATTTGAGACATAATATTAGGGTCCATGTTGTATTAAAACAGGACTATGTGACATTTTTACCAAGGATGATGGATTGTCCTCATTATTTTCCAACCAACAGTTCAATTCAAGACCACACATTGAAAATGTTCGCAAAAACAAGATACTTGCTATAGGTGGTGGTAAGGGTGGTGTTGGAAAAAGTTTAGTGACGGCCAATATTTCAATATGTCTTGCGTTAATGGGTTTTAAGGTTGTAAGTATTGACCTCGACTTAGGAGGGGCAAATTTACATACATGTCTAGGAGTTCCCGTTCCCGATAAAACATTAACTGACTATGTTTCAAAAAAAACGGCCGATTTGAATGAACTTTGTGTTCCAACGGCCATTGATAATCTGTCAATTATTAGTGGGGCCCAAGATGATCTTGGTATTGCTAATCTTAAGCAAATCCAAAAAAGTAAAATACTAGCGAAGCTAGGAGAATTAAATGCTGATTACGTCATCTTAGATCTTGGTGCAGGGACAACTTTCAATACTATCGATTTTTTTATTTCTGCAGATCAGGGAATTCTTATTGCACTACCTGAACCTACTTCAATAGAGAACACTTATCGTTTTATCAAATCAGTTTTCCATAGAAAATTAAAAACAGCAGAAGAATTATTAGAAATTGGACCTCTTATCGATCAGGCCATGAATAGTAAGATTTCTGAAAATATGGCACCTGTAAATTTAGTTCAAAAAGTAATTGAGATAAATCCCATTATGGGTCAAAAACTCAAAAATGAGATCACGCGTATTACTCCTAAATTAATCATCAACCAGGTAAGAACACAAGCAGACATAGATATTGGTTTTTCGATGAAAATAATTTGTAAAAAGTATTTTGGTATGGATTTAGATTATGTTGGTTATCTAGATTATGATGCAACCGTATGGCAATCTGTTAAAAAAAGAAAACCACTTTTAATGGAGTATCCAAACTCAACTCTCGTGGCAAACTTTGACCGCATAGTGCATAGAATATTGGATGTCTAATGATGGAAGATTTTAATAGTGCCACAAATTATTACGAAGTTCTTGAAGTACCTACAGATGCTGGCCCTGATGAAATTCATCATGGTTATATACGTGCAAAGAATGCTTATTCGCAAGATTCTCTGGCCCTTTATTCTTTGATGTCACAAGATGAATGTCAGAAGATGGTTGAAAAAATTGAAGAGGCCTATCATATCATTAGTGATCCGGTGAAAAGAAAACTTTATGATGAGGCCAAGGGGTTAAATCAACATTTGAAATGTGACTCCACATTGCATTCAAATAAAATGATCAACACTCCTCCTTCTAGTACACATCAAGAGGCCAATGCTCAAGAATTAGGAATTAATGAAACAAGTCATAAAATTCAAAAAATTGTGGCCAGTAAGAAATTTTCCCTTGATTACAAAATCAATCAAGAATTTGAAGATGAAATTGAAAAAGCAAGTGAATATACTGGAGAATTTCTTCAGAAGATTCGAGAATATAAAAATGTTGATATTTTGCGAATGTCTGAAATGACGAAAGTTTCTAAAACTTACATTAGATTTATTGAGGAAGAGACTTACGATAAATTACCAGCACTAGTTTATGTGAGAGGCTTTGTGTATCAAATAGCAAAGTGTCTGAAACTCAATCCTGATCTTGTTGCCAACTCTTATCTTGCCAGAGCTAAAAAAATAAAAGAATCTTAGGCACATGGAGATAATAGATTACGGTTCTGATGAAATTGAAGACACTTTTTCGATTCTCATTACGAGTGAACACCATAAACAATTTAAAAGATTAGATCAATTGCTTGCAAGTCTGACAGATTTAAGCCGGTCTGTTGTTAAAAATTTATTTGAAAAGGGACTCGTTTTTTGCGAACAAAGTAAAATTGAGTTAAAAAAACTTCCACAAGTCGGAAGTACAATTATTGTTCAAATCCCTCCGGCCGCACCTTCAAGTGCACAACCAGAAAATATCCCTTTGGAAATTTTATTTGAAGATGAATATTTGGCCATTATTAATAAACCAGCTGGTATGGTGACTCACCCTGCACCTGGTAATTACACGGGAACATTGGTTAATGCAGTTTTACATCACTGTCCAAATTTAAGGGGTGTGGGAGAGGAAAAACGTCCTGGAATTGTACATCGACTTGATAAGGGTACAAGTGGAGTAATGGTTGTGGCCAAAGAGCAAAAATGTCATGAAGGTTTGGTTCAGCTTTTTTCAAGACATGATATTATCAGAAAGTATCAATGCCTAGTAGTTGGCAATAAAGTAGATCCATCAGGTAAACTTGAGGGAAATATTGGCCGACATCCCCAAAATAGGCTCAAAATGGCCATAACAGAAAAAGGCAAGCATGCGGTAACTTATTATAGAGTTATAAATTATTTTGATCGATTTTCGCATCTTGAAATGACGCTCGAAACTGGAAGAACTCATCAAATCAGGGTTCACTTAAGTTCAATATTAAAGAGACCTATTCTTTGTGATCCCTTATATGCGAATCCATTGGATCAATTGAAAAACCTAGGGCCTCAAATTCAAAAAATTTTAAAAGATTATCCCTATCCACTCTTACATGCTAAGGTTTTAGGTTTTGTTCATCCAATAACTAAAAAAGAGCTCTATTTTGAAACTGAGCTTCCTGGAATCTTTCAAAGTGTGTTAGATTGCATATAAAGGGGGAATTTTGAATTCAATTTATGAAGAAGAATATTCTTTTGGAAAATTTCAGACATTTTCATCAAAACCAGAAATGGACTTTTACGAAGTGAAGCAAGTTCATGGAAATAAAGTTGTATGTGCATCGGAGCTAACATTAAATAGTCCTGAAATAGAAGCAGATGGGATTATTTGTTATATTGATAAACTTGTCCCAATGTGCATTAAAACTGCTGATTGTACGCCTTTATTAATAAAGGGAGAGCTCGGCGTGGCCATGTTACATGTTGGTTGGAAAAGTTTAAATCAACATATAATTTTGCAAGAAGAAATTAGAAAACTGCGTCCACAGATTTTTTTATTGGGACCGCATATTTCTCAAGAAAACTATGAGGTATCTGAAGATTTTAAATTAATTTTTCCGGATGAAGATAATTACAGGGCCATAAATAACAAACTATATTTCTCTTTGCACAATGAAATATCAAGACAAATTAAGCTCAACTTTGATAAAGCTGCGATTTATCACAATGCACCATGTACATATAGTAATCCTCTATTACATTCTTTCAGAAAAAATAAAACAGATAAAAGAAATTATAATCTATTTATTCCTCGAAACTAACCATAATGATTTTATTGATGTATCATTTTGCCCAAAACTAATTAAGGAATGCATATGACGGTAAGACAGGACGATGAACTTTTAACGACTAAACTAGATAAATGGCATGTTTTTGTCATATCAAGTGCTATTGGAATGATTGCAACCTCAACCTATCTTACTAATCATTATTTTGATTTTTATTTTTCAGGAAATCTAGGGGGAGGAAGTTTATGTGATATAAATTCTTTCTTCAGTTGCGACACTTCTACAAGTTCTCCGCTATCAAATATCGCGGGTGCTCCAATTTCTATCGTGGGAATCTTTTTGGGTATTGTTTTATTAATTGGATCGTTATTTCCCAATCGAGAATTTGAAAGATCTCATTACTTTATATTATTAATCAATGCATTAGGATGTTTATTTCTTTTTTGCTATTCACTTTTCATCCTTGGAGGACTTTGTCCATTTTGTACAATTTATTATTTATTCTCCGGTCTGGCCTTTTATGCATTTTATAAAAAAAGTACTTTTGGCAAACCTAATTTTATCATCCTCGTCGTGTATGCGTTTATACTATTAAGTGCAGGAGGGCTGGCCAAGTATTTTTTTGATAAAGATGCTTCAAAACTAGATCAATTAGCATCTTCACTGCTAGAACAGTACAATAAACTTCCTAATCTTGGGTTGCCTGAGCTTGAGTCTCCTCATAGGATTGCCAGTTCTTTTCAAAATTTTGCAGATGCACCAATTCAAATTAGTGTTTTTTCTGATTTCCAATGTCCATCATGCAAGATGTTATCAGAAATGCTCCATCCATTAAGCAGACAATTCAAAGACAAAATTAATATTCAGTATTATTTTTATCCACTTGATTTCAATTGCAACCCTGAAATGAAACAACAATTGCATCCCTATGCCTGCCAAGCAGCATATATAGCTCATTGTTCAGGTGAAAAATTTAGTGAAGTTCATGACCAAATATTTTCTGATCAGGCCCAACTTTCAAATGATTATTTAGAAGATCTTTCAAAAAAATATAATGTTGAAGAATGTGTCAAATCGCCACAAACCAAAGAGTCTGTAGTTAAACTTATTGAGCAAGGAAGAACCTTTAACGTGAAGTCGACTCCGACAATGTTAGTTAATGGAGTGAAAATAGAAGGAGCACTTCCAATTAATCAATTTAAAATTATTTTAAATTATCTTGTTGAGAAAAATGGCAAAAAATAAAAGGGAGTTAATACTACCTACTCCCGTCATAGATACTCATTGCCATCTCGACTATCTTAAAGAGAAAGAGCTATGTGATATTTTAGCTGAATCTCATAGGGTTGGTGTAGAAAAAATAATTACTATTTCCGTTACTCCTGAAAATCTAGACCATGCCTATCGACTGGCAAGTGAGAATAACGATATTTACTGTTCTCAGGGAATTCATCCCCACAATGCAAAAGACTTTACCTTACAAGTTAAGGAAAAAATAGCGCATCATTGTAGCAATCAAAAAGTAGTGGCCATTGGTGAGATTGGTCTAGATTACTATTACAATAATTCACCTAGAGAAAAACAGATTACAGCTTTCGAAGAGCAAATTCAACTTGCGAGTGATTTAAACTTGCCCGTCATAATTCACTCTAGGGATGCTGATGATGACATGATCTCAGTTTTAAAAAACTTTTCAAATAAACTTATTTGCAAAGGAGTTATTCATTCATTTACTTCTACTCGAAAACTAGCACAATATTGTTTGGAGGATGGATATTATCTCGGTTTTAATGGAATTATTACCTTTAATAAAGCTGATAATGTTAGAGAAATTGTTCAGATGACTCCAATTGATAAAATTTTATCAGAAACAGATGCTCCTTTTTTAACCCCTACACCCTATAGAGGAGTAGAAAATTCTCCTTATTATTTGCCTTTTGTTATTGAAAAAATATCTGAACTTAAAGAACTAAATATTGATGAAATGAGTTTGATCACCACAGAAAATGCAAAAAAATTATTTCAAAAAATCTTATAAGAAATCAATTTCACCTTTATATACTTTTTGTAAATACATCAGTTCATCATTTGCATATCTTATGAAGCAGTCATAGTAGTACAATTGTCTTCCTGAGCCTCCTTCATAAATGCTGGTTTCAAACATACATTTCTTTTTTGCAAAAATATTCCATGCATTTAAATAAGGAGAGAAAGTATTTTTATATTCAGGCATTTTTTCGTAGATAAGACTACCTTGATAATTTAGTTTCTGTGCATAAATCGCTGCTGATTGCTTTACACATTCTAATCTTTCACTGGCCAATAGATCTGCATCAAAACATTTATGAAGTTTATTCTTAGGTTCATCTGCAAAAATGTAAAAAGGGAGTAAGCACATCACTAATAATTTCATAGAACCTCCATTATTCAGACAACGATAAACAGACTCCTATCGTTTAGGAAGTAAAAGTAAGAATATGTTTGATGAAATAAGATCTTGAAAGAATAGTTTTATCTTTTTCGATTTCCCATCACTCGTAAAATCTTAAGAAATAAGTTTATAAAATCAAGGTATAAGATGAGTGCTCCCATAATAGTCTCTTTATGATCTTCTTCAGTCCCTTCATTTCCAATGATATTCATTTGTTTTATTTTTTGAGTATCATAGGCCGTCAGTCCAGAAAAAACGACGATTCCCACTAAACCGTAAATCATACTAGTTTGACTAGTCATTAAATTTGGAAAGAAAAGGGTAAGAATCCCAAAACCTATCAGTCCCCATAATCCCATATTACAAAATGTTCCAATTGGGCCTAGGTCTTTTTTGGTCACATATCCAAAAAGGCTTAATCCTGCAAAACTAAATGAGGTTAATAAAAACGCTGACATAATGCTTTCACTTGTATAGATGAGTGAAATTACTGAAAGTGTCACTCCTGTCAAAATACAATAGACAAAGTAAATAAGCGTAGCAGATTGAGCAGACATTTTATTAACCATTGCACTCAATCCAATAACTGCAATTAATTCTGCAATTAATAATCCATAAAAGAGATAAATATTTGACATCAAATAGCTCATGAATGATTCTGAAGTTGCTACATAGTAAGAAGTCGCTGCTGTTACACTTAGCCCTATTGTCATCCACTTATATACTCCGGCCATAAATCTGGCAGTTTCTTCGACTTTAGCGATTTCGGATCGACTATGAACATGAACTTCACTCATGAGTTTTTTCCTTTTTTAAAAATTCTCCATAATTCTCAACAATGTTATCTACATTATCCAGAATTTTCTTCTGAATGTCTTTAGCATTATCAATCCCACTATGATCTTCTCTTCTAAGTTCGTTGATCACAGTTGTAAGCTCAACATTTTTGGCAATATTTGGGCCATCATTAAAAATTAATTCTCTGTCCCCAATGAAATTCAAATTTTTAACAACATTTTCAGGGATGATATCATTATCCATTCCAACAGAGTCTAATGTAACTAAGAGATCAACTCCTCTAAATCCATGCTTTATTGAATTAAGTTCATTCGCAATATCTACAACTGAGTCTCCCCCGAAAGAATGGCCAATGAGAATTAAAGGAGCCTTTTTGTCTAATTTAGAAATTTGCTCAAGTACTTCTTCTTTATCGCTCCAGGAGTATTTTTGTGAATGATCAATAAAATCAGACATTTCACTAAGTCCACCTTTTGAACTATCACTCAGTCCCCACCAGTCAAATCCAGTCATAAAAAATATACCAGGGGATTTTTTTGCTGATTCTGATTTTAGATCATTTGTTATTTTTTCAGATTTTGAATCGCTGATGTTTGAGATATTCTCTTTTTCTTTTGAGTTGCTTAAAAAACCCGATACCAATCCCCCCACAGTAGAGAGTCCTTTTTGAGCTAAATTGAGAACTTCTTCTTTCGCCATACTTTCAATTGCCTGCTTTGCAACATCTTTGGTCTTGCTCCCTAAATCTACTTTTTTATTCGAAGGAAGCTCAGAAGACTTTTCTTCTCCACTAAGTGCATCCTTCAATAAATTTTTAGGATTTTCTTCAATTAACTCTTTGCCCGCCTGCCTAGATTTAGCACGTCCAATGTATTCTTGACGATTCTTATTAACAATAACATCATTTGTCATACTCATGAATTTCATATTAACTCTTAAAAGAATCTAGCGCAATATTGACCAATTTTGCACAAAGCTTCCCTTCAAATAGATGATATTTTTTTTTAATTTATATACAAAAACATTTTAATCCATTATTGCAATTAAAGTGGAGATTCAACTCTGACAACGAGGGATGAAAAATTAAAATTTTTTTCAAAAAACCGATGAGAGAGAATCACAAACATAAGAAAATTGGCATGAAAAAAAAGTTTCTATTAGTCATCACTATTTTAACAACGATATGTATTTTATTAATTCTCTGTCTATATTTTGAAGCTAAAATTCTGTCAGGGATTAGAGCTTATGTTCGTGGAGAAGGATTGTATTCCAAAGGTCAAAAAGATGCAGTCATTGCTTTGACAAAATATGTCCGCACAAAAAAAGAAGAAGATTTTAGAGATTTTGAAGAAATGATCTCAATTCCAATTGGAGATCGAATTGCCAGAGAAGCATTATTAGAGGATGAACCAAATAAAGCGTTGGCATACAAGGGTTTTTTACAAGCACAAAATTCAAAAGAAGATATCCCAACCATGATTAATCTATTTGTTTATTTTCAAAAATTGCCTTTTATTGCCAATGCCATTCAAATCTGGACAGAAGGAGATAAGAAAATAAAACAATTGCATGAAGCAGGAAACAATTTAAAAAATGCTGTTCAAAAAAATGAACAAATATTGATTGATAAATATATGCTTGAAATAAATGTGCTTAATTCTAAACTTGCAGCTTTAGAGTTAGATTTTTCACTTACACTTAGTGAAGGAGCAAATGGAATTTCACAATCCATGATAAGATTAAGCTACTTTTTCTTTTTTATGGTTTTCATTTTAGTATTTTTTTATATTAAAAATATTGTAAAATCGGTTGATAGATTAGAGAAATACTTAAAAGATAAGCAATTAAAATTAAAGAATGAAGTTGAAATCAAAAATCGTTTTTTCTCAATAATTGCCCATGACTTAAATAGCCCATATAATCAGTTAATGGGTCTGACAGAAGTGATGACAAGCGAAGCTGATGAATTTTCAAAAGAAGAAATCGTTGAACTTGCTAAAAATGTTTATGAATCAGCTTCAAGAGTTTTCAATTTGCAAAACGATCTTTTAAAATGGTCGCGCACTCAATTTGAAAAGGGTGAGGTAAGCCGAAAAAAAATCACCACGACTGAACTTTTTAAAGACTCTATACATATTTATAAAACAATTGCTGAAGATAAAAATATTTCACTATTAAACCATATACAAGAAGAATTAGTTCTCGTTGATCCGGATATGATTCAAACTGTTTTAAGAAACCTTATCTCAAATGCCATCAAGTTCACTCCTAAAGAAGGAAAAATAGTTCTCTCCTCGGAACTCAAAGGAAATCATGTTGAAATTAAAGTTACCGACAGTGGAGTTGGAATTTCAAAAAAACAACAAGAAGATTTGTTTCGGCCAGATAAACTATCATCAAATTTTGGGACCAATGGAGAAAGAGGTACAGGGATTGGTTTGATTTTATGCAAAGAGATGCTACAAAAAAATGATGGTGATATCAATGTAGAATCAAACGAAGGAAATGGAACACAAGTTATTTTCACCATTCCTCTTTGTAAAGAATGATCAATTCTCTTTCAATCGATATAAACCAGAAACTTGTTTATTATAGATATTTTTTTTGAGATTCTCATGTTCACTTATAAGACCAAGCATTTTCATGTCGATTTCTTCATTACCATTTGACATAGATTCTGCTCGATTAAAGAGTGCAAGATTTTCTTTATGAATGTGGGCCAGGTTTAACGTTGCATACTCATTTAAAATATTACATGCTTCTTCTAAACGTCTAAGCATTACACTAGTCTTAAATTTATCTAAAGTGTCTCTTAATTTTTCATGCTCTTCTAACATCTTTTCAATTGGCCCATATTCTAATTGAGGTACTTCAGAAATCATCCATTTAAAGAGAACTTCTTCTTCCTTATAGTGATGATAATCATCAACAAACTCATTAAAAAAATCAAACATCGTTTGAAAGCTTTCCTGTGTTAGATTTTTTGTTTTATCAACCCAATTCAAGTAGTGATTCAAATAATCACAAATAATTTCATGTTCACTTCTTAAAATTTCTGTCGTTTTCATTGGTTTAGTCATAACATTAAGTTAATTAGTAAAAATTCCAACCGCAACACTAATAATTGAAGGATTGCCTTGGCCTGTTTTGTCAAAAATATATCTATAATTGAGTTTGATATCTAAATTTACATCACTTGTTCTAAAGAATGTTGTTCCAGCAGTTACTCCCAAAAGAAATCCGGCGGCATCCTCTACTTTCTCTTCTTCTTTTAGAGAATTAAAAAAAATCACCCTTTGTAGAATCCCCCTTAGCTGCCGCATAACCAAACGAAGCACCTATGTGTGGAGAAATATCTGAATCACTGAAATAATAACTCCCCTCTATAACAGGGGCAATATAAAACGCATTACTATTGAAAGCTAATTCAAGATTTAACCAAAGAGCAGCATTTTTTCGAACCAACCATTGTTTCCCACCAGTAAATCCATATCCAATGCCATCATCACCTTGCCAAAGATTGTCAAACCATGTTGGAGCCAAAGCATAATATGTACTAGTTTTCGATTTTCTCGTTTTGTTTAGTACATCTTCTTCTTCTTTTAAAACTTCTCCAACTGCAGGGCCTGATTCACCTTTCAAAACACTCTTAGCGATTCTCAAAAGTCCTTTATCGGCCTCATCTAACTTTTTTATTTTAGCTGATCCGGATTTAACTTCTTGTCCATCTTTTTTCTTTTTTGCTTTTAAAAGATAAGACTCTCCTATCTTATAAATACTCAATGTAATCTGAAAATCTGCTTCATTATAGTCATTCTTTACAACTGCCCCATTATCCTCAAGGCTTTGTTTAAATATAGAATACATTACATCAACATCTTCAGGTGTTACTCCCTTTGATCTCACTGGCTCAATATATACACTTTGAGCAAATGCGCTGAAAGTAAAAGTAAAAAAAAGAATTAGTCTTCTGATCATTCCATGTCCTCGATTTTAAAACCGGCCAATTTATCGGCCAGAGTATAAGTGAGATCACTATTATTTGACTTTTTTTTGTCTTTTTCAAGAGTAGAATTATCTTTTTGTGTTGGAGACACTTTTTGCGTATACAGAGGGAGTTCAGATTTAAAAACTGTTCTATCTAAATGTTTTATGAAATTTGACCATGGGCCTTGAAGATTATCAGTCCTTTTGACTTGTTCCATAGAATTCATTTTTGAATCCATAAGATCTATAAGATGTACCAAAAAGGCCTCTGAAGTTTGTGGCAGCTTAGGGGAGCCATACTCGTACTCACCATGATGAGATAATAGAATATGTTTTAAATGCATTTTTGTATCAGAGGGAAAGCCTTCTATTTGCGAAGTGTATTTTTCAATAAGTTCAACACCATTTGATAGATGTCCAACTAAACGTCCATGATCAGTATAATCACATAATGGCCCCGCAGTAAGTTCAAATATTTTACACAAATCATGCATGATTGCACCAGCAACCACAAAATTCTTGTTCACTTGATAATGCGCAGAAAGCCAAATGGCCAACTGAGTACATGATAGAATATGTTCAAGTAATCCCCCTTCATAGGCATGGTGGACACTCTTTCCGGCCTGCCACTTAAGTAAACGTTCAAATATTTTAGGATCATTTAAAACTTTTTGCAAAAGCTCCTTAATATAAACATCATTCAATTCATTAATAATTGAATGTAACTCATCAAACATCTTGGTTGAATTTTTTTGAGATTTTGCAATAAAATCATCTTCATTAATATCTGATGGATCTACTGAATAAATTTCTTTCACAACGAGTTGGTTTCGACCTTGATATGTGTTAATTTTTCCTGTCACTCTTGCGTAATCTCCGCGATTTATTTTTTCGGCCGTTTTTTCTGCCGTGTTCCATTTTCTCGACTCTAAATCCCCTGTTCTATCTGTCAAAATGATATTCAAATAAGACCTTCCATCCCTTCCTTGCATCACTGACAAATATTTTATAAGAAAAAGCTCATTCACATCAGCTTTTGACTGCAAATCTTCCACAAAAACTTTCTTCATTAATCCCAGACCTTCTTTTGATTTAAATTGCCGCTATACTGCCCCACATGATGACAAAATGTCTACACAGACGTCACTAAGTGTGGCATATTCTGATGCAATAAATTTGCATCCATAAACATAATTCGCGGAGTCACAAATGAGCAAAACTCGTATTGCTATTAACGGCATGGGTAGAATCGGAAGAACACTATTAAGAGAAATCTATAATACAAATAACCAAAATTTACAAATTGTTGCCGTCAATAATCCTGGTGATATTAAACAATATCTTAACTTAATCAAATATGACTCAATTCATGGTAAGTTTTTAACTGATATTTCATTAGATGGAGATATCTTAAAAGTTGGCAATGACTCCATCAAGTTTTTTTCAGAAAAAGATCCTTCAGAAATTGATTGGAGTTCTCAGAATGTTGAAATTGTCATCGATGCTACTGGTAAATTTAAAGATAAAGAAAGTTTAGGTAGACATATCAGAGGGACTGTAAAAAAAGTCATCATGTGTGCTCCTGGAAAAGATCTTGATGGAACTTTTGTAATGAAAATAAATCATGAAACTTATGATCCAAAAAATCATCATGTCATCTCAAATGCAAGTTGCACAACAAATTGCCTCGCACCTGTAGCAAAAGTCCTCCATAAAGAGTTTGGAATTAAAAATGGTCTAATGACCACAATTCATTCATACACATCTGACCAACAACTTTTAGATGGTTCACATAAGGATCCTAGAAGGGCCAGAGCTGCTGCACTTTCAATGGTTCCAACCACAACAGGAGCAGCAAAGGCCGTAGGGCTTGTCATCCCTGAGCTAAAGGGAAAACTTGATGGCCATGCCATCCGAGTTCCAACTCCAAATGTTTCTCTTGTCGATCTAACTGTCACCCTTGAAAAAGATGTCACCATTAGTGAAGTAAACGCAGCTCTAAAAACGGCCAGTCATTCATATCTAGAAGGAGTTCTCCTTTACACTGAAGAAAAGTTAGTTAGTATCGATTTCATTGGGATGCGAGAATCTTCTTGTGTGGATGGAGATCTTACTAATGTTGTAGATAAAAGAAATTTAAAAGTTACGGCCTGGTATGATAACGAGGCCGGCTTTTCAAATAGAGTCCTTGATTTGGCGACCTACGTAGGAGAGAATCTCTAATGGCACTAAAATACATCGATGAAGTTAGTAAGGAAATATTTCAAGGTAGTAAAATTCTTTGTAGATTAGATCTCAACGTCCCTCTTAAAAATGGAATCATTCAAGATTCAACTCGAATTGACGAAGCACTTGACACAATCAACTACCTACTCTCATGTAATCCAAAAAAGCTTATTATTGTAGGCCATCTGGGACGCCCTAAGGGAGAAAGAAAAGAAGAATTATCACTTGCTCCTGTTGGGGAGTACCTAGCAGAAAAAATAGGTCAAGAAATTATCTTGACTGAATCTGCAGTGGACCGAGGAATTAAAACTCAACTTGAACTTCCTAAAGGAAAAATAATTCTTCTTGAAAATATAAGATTTGAAAAAGGAGAAACTAAGGGGGATAAGGAATTAGCTTCCACTTTAGCAAGTTACGCTGATTTTTATGTTAATGATGCATTTGGAACCTGTCACAGAAAACATGCTTCTACATATGAAATCAATTCATTTTTCAAAAATAAAGCATATGCAGGATTCCTACTCAAAAAAGAAATCATCGCACTCAATAAAATCGTTGAGCGCCCTAAGACTCCTTTTGTTGCAATAATTGGAGGAGCAAAAGTAAGTGACAAAATAAAAGTTATAGAAAGTCTACTTACAAATGTAACGGATCTTTTAATCGGTGGAGCAATGGCCTACCCATTTCTTGCAGCAAAAGGACACAAGATTGGCAAATCTCTATGCTCTAAAGAAGATATATCACTCGCAAAAAAGATTTTAAGCACACCAAATGCTCAAAAGATTCATCTTCCTCTAGATCACGTTGTTTCAGATGATATTAATGGTGCACCTGGAAATTGTGCTGAAATAGATATTGCAGAGAGTATGATAGGTCTTGATATTGGGACTAAAACTAAAGAAAGTTATAAAAAAATATTAGAAACTGCTCAAACTGTCCTTTGGAATGGGCCTATGGGAATGTTTGAAAATGAAAATTATTCGAAGGGTACTTTTTTTATCGCTGAAATTCTCAGTACTATTAATGCCTATACACTCGTTGGTGGAGGAGACTCTGTAAGTGCTTTGAAAAAATCAGGCCTCGCTGATAAAATTTCACATGTCTCAACAGGAGGAGGAGCATCACTTGAATATATTGAAAATGGCACGCTACCAGGAATTCAGGCATTAAAATTTGGTATCAATTAAGGAAATAATATGACTCAAAGAAAAATACATGTCGTAGGCAATTGGAAAATGAACATGAATGTTCTTGAGATAAAAGAGTTCGTAAAAAATATTCAGGCCAACCATACTCGTGAAATTTGGATTGCTCCACAGGCCGTACATATCCCCATTCTTATTGACTTACAAGGAGATAAATTTATCTCAGGAGGACAAGATTGTAGTGATCACGATTCAGGTGCATATACAGGAGAAATATCTCCACAATCTTTGGTTGATATCGGTGCTAAGTTTGTCCTGATTGGTCATTCTGAAAGAAGACAATATCAAAAAGAAAACAATGAATTGTTAAATAGAAAAGTTAAATCAGCTATAAAATCAGGTCTCAAAGTCATTTTTTGTGTAGGGGAATCTTTAGAACTTAGAGAAGAAGGATCGACTGAAGCAACAATAAAACATCAATTAGTTGAAGGTCTCAAAAATATTACAACAAAAGAGGCCGAAAACATTCTTATTGCCTATGAACCTGTTTGGGCCATTGGAACAGGTAAAGTGGCCACCCCTGTGCAGGCCCAAGAAGTTCATCACTATATAAGAAATGAAATTCTTGAACATCTCAACTTTAAAACTCAAGATACTATTATCCTTTATGGGGGTAGTGTAAAACCTGATAATTTTTCAGAATTGCTTAATTGTGAAGATATTGATGGTGCACTTGTTGGAGGTGCGAGCTTAAATGCTGACTCATTTAACAAGCTCATCCATACTTAATTTTTGCAAAATTTCTTTGGGGCCAAAACAATCAAGTTGAAGTTTTCAATAACTTTTGCCCCCATTTTTCTAATACTCTCAATGAGTGAATCTAGGCCTCCTTCATTCTTATGCATTAAATACTCGTTTGTATATCTAAGACCCATTTCATTATTATGCAAGTCCATCTCTTCACTCTCACCTTCTCCTGTTAGAGTTAATTCTCTGGCCGTTAAATATTTTCTGGCCAGATTTTCTCCAATTTTAAAACTCAATATACTTGAACCTACAAAATGTCTTATCGCATCGACTTCATCATCAACATTTCTCTCTAACTGTGGACCTACTCCACATATCTGAACTGATAAAGAATTTGCTAATTGCCTCGTCAAATATAAAGGAAGAATTATACTAGGATGTTCGTCCAAAACATCCAATTCACTCCATGATAAACTTTTTCCTTCAACTTGTTCGTATATATAATTAACCATGTGCACAATGTAAGATCTATCCTTATCCATTAATAAATCGTTCTCTGTCCCATTTCTATCGTCTGCAAAAACACAACTTGAAAAGAGTATTAACAAAAGAGTTTTCACAATCAATGATCTCCATCTACTTGATTTTATAGTTTTAATTTGCTTTTTTAATACAAACTCTTCACAACGCAAAGTCTTTTTAACGTATTGTCATATGAATTTATTTCTTGTAAGTTGATTCACTCTATTATGTTTAAAAAGGAATGATTTGCTATGAGCAGTTTTTTTACCATAACCAACGTTCTCATGATTTTTCAAGCAATGGTTTCAGTGCTCTTGATAATCACAGTTTTGTTACAGTTTGGAAAAGGTGCTGAAGCAGGATTATTTTCTTCTGGTGGAGCAGATGCCATGTTCACCGGATCACAAAAGGGAAATATTCTATCCAAAACAACAATTGTTCTTTCTATACTTTTTATAGGTAACTCACTTCTTTTAGCAAAGATTCAGTCTAAATCATCTGGTAAGTCACTTCTTGATGATGTAGCACCAATAGCAAGACCACTAAACAATGATGCTGCAGAAGAACAGGCCAAGAAGAAAGCTCAAGAAGCAAAAGAACAAGCTCCCTCTGAGGAAAAAACCACCAAATAATTCAACTCAATATATTTTTCATATTTGATATTTAATGTTTTTTCGTCTTCACGAAATGCAAAAATAAACATATAAGTTGACTATGTCACACTTAATGAGTTTATCACTTTATTTATTGATTTTTCTTATAACACCAACTTTAAAAGCACAGTCCGTACTTGGTGAATATAATTGTAAAGTGAGACACGCCGATGAGGATCTGTCAGGTAAGGGAACAACTGGAGATTGCAATGTGATTCTTAATAAATCTAATAGTAAGATGATTATTGAGTTAAATTGCGACATCAAATATAAGGATCGATATCTTCAGTCCCAAGACAAACATTTCAGATACATCAAAAATGATTGGTGGAAAGGAATTGTCCTTAAATCAATCAATAATTCTCATGAAGCAAATATTGTTCCTTATACAATGAGAGGAGCTAATGGGATGGACATTTCTCTTAATTTCTTTTCATCTCTTAAGTGGTACTCTCAAAAAGCATTAGAGCTCACATGTTTACAAACAAAAATAATCGAATCCGAAGAAATTGACTTCAAAATGTAAAAAAACAAGAAAACTTATTTTCTTCAAAGTTCTTCTATCCTCATAAAAAAAATTCATTTCTTACATTTTCCCTTTTTGAAATAACAAGTTTTCTGTTAGGAATCTCACATTCAATTTTGGAGATACTAAAATGAAAAATATCACTTTTTTTTCCGTCCTACTGTGCTTTGTAAACTTATTATTTGCCCAAGAAACCCCAAGTTCTCTTATTTCTAAAAATGATAAAATGAGCATAAGGCAACTCATCGTTCCAGGTTTTGAAAACCTACCTCTTAAAAGAAAATTATTCGTTTATTATCTCACCGAAGCATTTGAGGCCGGCAGACAAATGAGCTGGAAACAAAACACAAAAAACGGAATTGAAATTAGAGATCTCCTTTTTGCATTATGGGAACATAAAGCGGCCTTTCCAATTGTCCAAAAGGCCATGCTAGAAGAGTATCTCACTTTGATCTTAAGCAACCTGGGCAATTACTTAAAAATTGGAAATGCAAAAATAATTCCCGATTTTTTAGATTCAAAAAATCTTTTCAATATGGCCGCAATCTCAGATGAATTGAATAAAAGATTAGGGAAAACAACACATCTACTCGACAAAGCAAAAGAGCTTGAAAAAGAAATCTTCGATAGAGATTACTACCCTGAAAAAATTGGAAAAGGAACAAACTTATTAGCAGATACACAAACCAATTATTATGGACCTGAAATTACATTAGAAGACATCAACTCAATGAATATTGAGAATGAAGATCTTTTCTTTTCATATCCAGATAGAGATAAGGACGGAAATCTTCTCGTAAGGAAATACAAAAAAGGTGATCTCTATAGTGAAGATCTTTCACTCATTGCAGATAAAATAAAACACGCAATGAAATACGCAAATGAAAACGAGAAAACAATCTTAAATGCCCACTTAAAAACAATCGATTCAGGAAATTACTCAGATTTTTTAGAAATGAATAAATTATGGGTTAAAAATGAAAGCGAAGATATAGACTTTATGTTTGGTTTTATAGAAGTCTACAATGATCCATTAGAGCAAAGAGGTGCTTGGCAGAGCTTTATCACCATCAAAAATATAGATCACGAATCTGTAAGAAGATCTAAAGCTATCGAAGAAGTGGCCTATAAATTCGAGTCCCTCATGCCAGTTGAAGAACGTTTTAAGAAAGAACCTGGATTTACTCCTCCAAAATCAGAAGGAGTGAATTTTGCATATACTGGTGGTTTATTCGAATTAATTACTTTTGCAGGAATCAATTTGCCTAATGAACAAATTATCCGTGAAAACTATGGATCAAAGAGTTTTACTTTTATTAACCTTCAATCAAATCATGGCCAGTCTCAAGAAGAAAAGTTTCATGAAATTAAAAACTCAATTTTTATTTCACAGATGTATAAAGATTCTTATATGAGGGCCGATTTGAATTTGATCAGATTTCTCAAAACCGAATTCCATGAAATACTCGGACACGGTTCAGGAAAATATGTTGATGGAGCAAGTCAAAATGATTTAAAAAACCTCTATTCAGCCTATGAAGAAGGAAGAGCAGAAGTTGCAGCACTTTATCATCTTACAGATCCAGATCTTTTTCACTATAAAATTTTACCTCTAGAATATACTAAAGAGGATGTTCAAAATACTGTTTTAGTTGCGCTTATTGATTTTTTTACGAATCAGATTAGGTCTTATGAAAATCTATCAGATAGTACGACCGAAATCGTTCAGGCACATCAGCTTGGCCGTCAAATTATATTCAATAACCTCCTCAAAGATGGAGTCATTGAAGTAAGAATTTCTGAATTAAATGTTCCACAAATTTTTATAAAAGAAAATGACATTGCAAAAGTCAGAATTGCTCTAGCAAACGTTTGGGAGAAAATTCAATATGTCATTTCAACAGGTGATCTTGAAATGGCCAAAAAAATGAACGCGGAGGAAGGATTTTACAATGAAACTCAAAAATATTGGAGATCACTCGTTTTAAAAACTGATAGTCTTGGAATTGATGATGAGTATGTCATAGACAAAAAAGTTTCTAGATTAAATGCTTTTTTAAATCCTAGATACGTACTCATCAAAGATGAAATTGGTAATATAAGTGATGTAAAAATAGATTATTATCCGAAAAACAACGGCGCTGAACTATTAATCAATGAACAGTATAACAAAATTAAAAAGTGCGAACTTGCTCTTTTAAAATAAGTTTTTTAAAGAGCTTTAATCTTTTTAAGTAGTGGTTTTGTACTCATGGGTCCTCCAAAATAGGTCTCACACATTTTTTTTGTTGAAACAGTTCCCCCTACTTCTAAAACTTTTTGAATATATTCTTTTATCTGCTCTTTGTTAGTAAAGTCTAAATCTCCCCGCTCATTTCTAAAGCGCTCATCGGCCATCTTTACAAGTGCCTCAGACCAGTCATAGGAAAAATAAAGTGCAGAATATGGGCCAGTAAAAATATGTGAAAACTTTGCAAAAAAGCTCGAGTCAGCTGGATATTCAAAGCCACTTTCAGATAAAATCTTATTTGCCACAATTCTAAATTCATCAACTGTTTCAGGTAGCTCCATTGAGTGAATTTTTAGATCAAGTTTTGCTAGACTATTATTTTTACTAATTACAAAACGTTCTAATAATTCAAGTTTTTCTTCCTGTTCATCAGTAAAACTATAATCGGAATAGTTAAATTCCACATCACCTACAGGGCCTGCAATTTTGTTTATCACTGATTTGTGTCTTCCCCAGTTTTCCATAAACATAGAGGGAAGTTCAACAGTGTCCCAGTTAATATTTAATGAATTTGATAGTTTATAACTATTTTTTGACTTTAGAAGATGAAGAGCATGACCGAATTCATGTGTAAGCGTTTCACGTGTACGTAAGTCAAGATATATGTTTCCGAATTTATCTCTTGGGAAATTAGCAGCAATACCACCAATCGGTAATGTTCTCATTTTCTCATAAGGAAATTTATTTCCCATTACAAATGGATACATTGCCGCCCCAGGGCTTTTGCCATCACCAGGTCTTTCAGCAACATCTATAAAAATCAAGCCTAATGGAGAAGCATCAAGATTTTTTACTTGATAAAGAAGTACATCCTTATCCCATTGATAGGGAGGAGTGAGTTGTTCCAGTTTAATATCAAATAAATCTTCATACATTTCAAAAAGTTTTGCAAGAGTTTCTTTAAAAGGAAAATGTTTCTTTTCTTTTTCAGTTCGCTCATTTAGTTTTTTTGGAGTTAGTCCGGTTACTTTTTGTTTGTATTCTCTAAGCACAAAACCAAGATCCCATGCCATCAGATTTGTGTTGCCATTAACTTCTTTTTTAATTTGACTAAGTTCAACCAAATCTTTATCAATTGCTTTTTTAAGATCATTATATAGACCATTTGCAAATTTTAAATTCTCTTTTCCTGAGCCAGTTGTGGTTTTAATTGCTTGATACTCACTCCAATTCTTAAAACCAAACAAATTGGCAATTTCTTTTCTGAGTTTTAATATATTATAGGCTACTTCAATATTTGCCCTAGGCCCGCTTTCAGCTGAATACCAGGCCTTTTTTCTTGTCTCTTCCTTAATTGCATACATCGAAATATCTTTTAGTAACATTCTCTGCGAATTTGTGGCCATATATTTTTTATCAAAAAACTTCAAGCGTTCTATTATATTTTTTGGAACACCTTTTAATTCACTTTTACTAAAAGATACAATTTCATTAAGATTTTCTGTCACATTTTCTTCATAACTACTTTCTAATCTCTTCAATTCATCAAAAAGCTCTTGTGCATGTTCTTTTTCATCAGCGGGCAATCCTATGCCATTTTTTTCAAACTCCATAAACACTTTTCTTGCAACTTCAGTTTGTTCTTCACTAAGCTTATTTAGATCTACTTTTTTAATTATCTGATATATCTTCTCATCTGTGACAAAGGCATTATACATTTGAGAGATCTTATTAATTAATGACCTTGCATATTTTTTAAAATCCTTGTTTGAACTCACGTTTCCGGCAATATAATTTATAGTATCTATGGCCTCTTCTTTTTGTCCAAACACATAATCTATTGGCCCTAAAATTTTATCAAATTCAAATATCTCTTCATGTGAAAGATTCGAGTAGAAATTTAAATATGTAACGACTTTATTAAAATTAAAAAGAAGTTCTGAAGTGAGTTCTTCAACATTTTCTTTGGAATCAACAAGGGACACATGTTGATATTGCGCACCATATTGTTTAGCATATTCATTTAACTCACTAAAAAGAACTTTTGAATCAACTTCACCGAGTACATGTTTTGACTGAATTTCTGAAGCAAAGGCATTAATGGCAATCAAAAAGAGTAGTAAATGTTTTAGCATGGTTAACTTCCTTATTAAATTTGGAGGAAGTTTATACTACTTTTATTTATAGTTTAATATTATTTAATTTATTTTTGAAATTCTTTTTTAACACAATGTACAACATGTAAAAATGTAACGTATTCTTTTGAATATAAATTCTGTCTCTCGTTTTACAGAGGCAAAATCTTTGCTGGCCTGTTCTTCATTATTCTAAGAATGAATATATATTCCCAAGAATCATCAATCTTGTTTACGAGTATATCAAAGGCCACAGTGTTTAGCTTACTCAGCGAATTAAAAAAATCACCTTGATTCTTTTCCAGATGTACTTTTTTGAAAATATAATTAACAAATTTTGAATTTCTGTTTATTTCATTATTATAGGTGACAGAATCTTCAAATCTAGATCTTAAAAATTCATCCGCTGGATAATCTTCCAACGAAGATCTCACTAGATGTTGCGTTACTTGATATACTTTTGAAAAATATTGCCATTGAAAAGATTTATCCTCTAATTTATCCCTAATATTAAAATAGAATTTATCCCTATTTATCATCCAATCTTTTGGCAATGCATAGGCGTTCACAAGCTGCGCCATTACAAAATGAAGGCCCAGAAATAGACCTGAAGAGAGAGGGTCGTCTATAGAATTATTTAGGATAAAGGGGAGCTGCATAGGAAAAACAATATTAAATACTGTGTCTAGTGAATTATGATACCTCTCTATATAATTTTTCTGTGCTCTTTTTATCCAATTATCTACTTCTTTCAAAAAGCTTTTCATTTCATGAGCATTTAATACTAAACCATACATATACTCTAATTCATTCGATTTTTTGACCTCATTATTTCGAATAATTCCTTCAATTTGTTGTTTAACTTTTACTTGTTGAATTCTTTGCGAAAAATTATCGACATCCAGTTCATCAAATCTCTGAATATAGACTAAAGGTTTTACTTCACTTTTTTGTAAGATTTCTCTTCTAAAGTTTTTTAGTTTTTCAATTGCATTTTTCGTTGAATCATTTTCTGAGTTTTTTTTTGCATGCACCAACGTATTCATCATCAATGCCTGACAAATTGTAACTTTAGTATAGGGAAACAAAAAGTTGATTCCGAATAAAGATTTACTCATTAAGAAAAATAAAAAATACTTTATCAAGTCTTTCTCTCATCTATGAAATTTCCAACTTCTCCTTATTACCTGTCACTTTTTTTCTTTGCAATCATAAGAAATCTGCATGTACAAATTACACTTCACAAAATGTATTTCTTTTAAAAAAAGAAGGGGACCATGGCCCCCTTCTTATTATTTACTAAATATTTTTAAACTTAATTATTTAACAATATTAATGATGGATATCCTAAAACGGAATATCATCAGCAGTAAAACTCGCATCTGTAGAAATATTAAAATCTTGATTCATCATGGAATCATCTTGGTGTGATGATTGATTCATGTTCATATCATTTGAATAGCTCGACTGGCCTGCAGAAGCTTGCCCTCCAATAAATTGAACAGTCGAAGCATTTACCTCTGTCGTATATCTTTTTTGTCCATTTTGATCATCCCATGAACGTGTTTGTAAACGTCCCTCAATATAGGCCTGGCGCCCTTTCGATAGATACTGATTACAAAGCTCAGCAAGCTTATTCCAAACAACCACTCTATGCCATTCTGTTCTTTCTTGTTTTTGTCCACTTTTATCAACCCATGACTCAGACGTTGCCAGCGAAAAATTGCAGACAGCTGCACCTGACGGTGTATATTTAATCTCGGGATCTTGCCCAAGACGACCCAATAGAATAACTTTATTCACGCTCATAAACTCTCCTTTATTCGTCGATAGCTTAGTCTCTTTGCTATCGAATTTCTAGTGCTTTTCCAAGATGAAAGAAAGTTTTCAAATAGAGCGCTCTAAGCTCCTGAAAAGATTTTATTTCTAAAAAATAGACATAAAAAATTAATCATAAAATTCTAAAATTAAGTGGAATTTTGAAAAAATTTTTCTAAGCATTTGTGCTAGATAGCATTGAGTCAACTTGGTCCATGGCCTCATCAAGTGACTGGTCATCAGTCACAACTCCCCTACTGGCCCAAAATTCTTTAACAATTCTACGAGCGACTTTGATATCTCGTTTATACCAAGACGCATCAAAACCACAGTGCGGACAAGGAATCTCCTTACGAAAAAGAATTCGTATAGTTGCTTCGAAACTAACCCAAATCGGGAAAAAAGCAAAAACTCCTCTCCATTCCATAAATGGGTAAAGAACCATCGCAAAAAAAACACTCATCATAACAATTTGAAAATAATTCTTTTGGGTCAAGCGAGGACTAATAGTGAAGGCCCTCTTTGTGCTGCATAGAGGACAAAAAAATTCCTTTGAAGGATTTTTCAATCGAAAAGTTCTCATCACAAGGGGATTATAATTAAAAATGCTTTTATTCATAGATTTTCTCCAAGGGCCCTCATTTCATCATAACAGAGCAAAAGAAGTGAAAATAAGGAGGTAAAAAAATCACCTGCTAACATATTAAAAATAGAAAAATACGCATAAAAAGGGCCGCAGGGCCATCCACATGGCCCAGGGTTTCGACGGCCCCCGAGGGCCTTTCCATGAAAATTACAAATTTTGAGATATGTAGCACAGGAAAGAGAACCGAAATCGCTACAGTACGTGCCACACGGATGACTTTCGGTCAAAGTGCACCCTTGCCCCTATATCCATAAATTGTGCCAAAAATATTTATTTACAAATCAACCCCTTGCGTTATTCTCATCCGCACCAGTGCCATATCGCGCCTCCCTAATTGACGCTCTATTCTCGGCCGGGTAGCATACTTTAAGACATGAATTTATTGAAAAAAATTAAGCTAAAAAGAAAAAATGAAAAAGGACAGATCACAATTTTTCTGGCCTTCTCTCTCATTATTGTCGCTTCATTCCTGGCGTTTGTGATCAATATCGGACTTTTTGTGAAAGCGAAAATAAATCTACAAAATGCTGTTGATGCTGGAGCATGGTCAGGGGCCGCGGTTCAGGCAAGACAACTTTCTCAAATTAGTTATCTCAATTGGGAGTTAAGAAACACATTCAAGGAATGGATGTTTAAATATTATGTTGTAGGACAGCTCGGTCTACTTAATGAGACAGATGTAACGAATGTTGCTGATCTCAATAACAATGGAGTCATGAATTTTAGAACGCAGTCTATGTATACTTCAAAGGATGGACAGCAAAATAGTGGTAATGCAGCTGCTCAGAAAAACTATAACCAATTTGAATTTGATCCTTATAACGTTCCAAGTGTTTGTCTTCATTTTTCTGGTAATTACAATATTTGCAAGATTTTCTCACTACCTGGTGTTCCTAAATTTGGTTCTACAGGACTAGTTGGAATTGATGGTCAAACACAAAACTTTGCCAATGTTATTTCAAAGGATAAGTCTAGGGACTGTGCCAAACGTACAGATTTGAATTTCATGGTGGCGATGATCTGGGCGTTTGGAGTTTACAACGGCTCAAATTCAGGACTTCCTTCTGTTCCCAATGTGGCCGCAGATCGAATGGGAGCATGGCCCCAAGCGTTTGAACTAGGCATAAGAATGAGAAATCTAGAATGGATTATGAACCAACCACCAAAGCAAAATATCTGTTACAATGGAAACACAACTTTTGGAGGTTGCACTCCTGTATCAAATTTTGATCCACAAGAAACATCTTTGCAAACACCGTTTCACGAAAGAACAATTAAGGCCTTTTATACTGTAGGAAGAAACCTAGACAATGAAATGAAGTCCAATTTGATCGTAAGTGAAATTCCTCCTAACGTTGTTGATATGTCTAGTGGCGATAATCTCTCGACCTTTTTAATTCCCAATAGCGAAACTGGATCAATGGCCAGAAAAAAGTACTACTTAAATCTTAAGGCCATGCCAGTTAATTACACTATGTTTTACACAAATTTCGTTCCATATTCCGGAAAATATTACGCAGTAAATTCAGATCGTGAAATCACAATGGATGCTCAGTGTGCTGGATCAAAAATGGCAATTCCAATACCAAGTTATATTTTAGGAATGACTAAGGGCCAGGAAGTTGTCACCTATTATGCCCTAAAGGCCAAAACTAAATACGTTGGTCTTTTTTTTCCATTTGGAAGATCTCCTCAAGGGGCCATCATTCAGGCCTACGCGGCAGCAAAACCTTTCGGAGGAAGAATTGGTCCAAAACTTTTTTTTGAAGAGGAAAGTTCACTAAAGGCCAGAACAAATCCATCTCGATCTGCTAATTTTGCTTCTGTCTTTGACATCTCACGGCCATTATTTGATGCAACAACAGCAAGAAAAACCGCCTCAGGTTGGGATGTACAAAAAATTGCAGTAGGAGAATTTGCACCAGGTCATCCGGTTCCACTTTCTCAAGATTTTTGGGCAGAGGGAAAAGAAACTGTCATCGGAGGAATTGATCCCATAGGAAATAATTCAAAATTTGTTGTTCCTAATCTCATTTATGAGGGAAATTCAGAAGGACAAACAAATTCTGCACTTACTAAACTTCAACCTGCAGAAAACGAGGCAAGTGCAATGACAAGGGCAGGAGTAGATCCTATTGGATTATATGATGTAGATCAATTTAAGGCCTTTGCTTCACATGCAAGAGGTCATTTGCAAGGAAACATCTTAAATGGCGATGGGATTAAAGAAGCTATAAGAAGTGTGAGATCTCCTACAAATTGGGAAAAGCTCAACTATTTAATTCCAACAAAACATCCAGTTTCTGAGGGGATAGGGGTGCAACATGCCTCGCTTGTATCGATGAATGCCAGTTCATACCAACTCTATGCTCCCTTATATGGAGAAGGATTAATATATGAAAATGAAACTCAATTGCAAGGTGCTGTTGAAAAATACATTGATACAGCAAGTAATAGTATAGATAGTTTCTTAAAAGCATTTGCTTCGGTAGCGCAGAGCATGCGAAATCAATCAAGTGATAGGGAACAAAAATGTCTGGAGGATAAAACAGTAAATCCGGATTCTTGTCGTGGAACATATCTTCAGGCAGCAAATGATCTTCATAATGGAATACCCGATTGTTCAAGTATTGCTGGTAAATTTGCGTATTTTTTAACTGGAGAAGGAAAATATAAGGTAGGACAATCGGACGATTGTGGGATAAAGCCTTTGTCTATAATGCTAAGAGAGTATTATTCGCAATTATCTACTGGAAATGCATCTATTTCTGCTGTAGAAAATTGCAATGGTAAATCACCTCAACTCTACTACTGCCAGTCTTATGAATTCACTACTGATAGTAATGGTTCGAGTAGTTCTGGCATACTAGCAAGTAAGATTGGTGCTGAAGACTTGATGACAGGCTATATGCCTGGCCCCAGAAGTGGAATTTCACAAGATGGAATTCATCCAAAATTAAGTCAAAGTATGAGAAGAAATTTTTATTCAACCAAATTTATTCCAATGCATACCGTTATTAGTGGCTCACCTGCTAGTATTGACGGAGTTTCGGTGTATCAGGAGTTATTTAACTTGGGGCAAGGGTACGAAAATCAAATTCCTTTTCGAAATAAGATCCCTATGGAGGAGCTTAGTGAATTTGGAAAACAACCAAGTGATTTAAAATTTTAAATTTTAGGTTGAAACTTCTTTTTCTTTAACTATATACTGTTGTCGAATAAACGTTTACAAGGGGTTTTTAGGTGGCAAAAACAAAAAAGAAAGTTGCAAAGAAAGCAACTAAGAAAGTAGCAAAGAAAGCAACTAAGAAAGTTGCAAAGAAAGCAACTAAGAAAGTTGCAAAGAAAGCAACTAAGAAAGTTGCAAAGAAAGCAACTAAGAAAGTTGCAAAGAAAGCAACTAAGAAAGTAGCAAAGAAAGCGACTAAGAAAGTAGCAAAGAAAGCGACTAAGAAAGTAGCAAAGAAAGCGACTAAGAAAGTTGCAAAGAAAGCGACTAAGAAAGTCGCAAAAAAAACGACTAAAAAATTATCCAAGGCAGGTCTCAAGGAAAAAGCTAAGCAAGAAGCTATAGCTCGGTATAAAAAACAAAATAAACAAGAAACGCCTGAAGAATTAAAAAGTTCAGAAATCATTGAGCACGATGATGTTATTATGGAACCTGTTGGTGAAGAAGGTGATGAGCTAATGGAGATGGATTCTTTAGACAGTTCAGGAACACCAGAAAGTAGCACAAATGACTCTGGCGATGACTATAATCCAGATGATGAAAGTGAAGATGATTCTGAAGAAAGTTCAGCTTATGGTTGGGGTTATAATGAAACACTTGATAATCCAGAAGATGAATCAGATAAGGACTTGGATGATATGGACGAAGATGAGCTTTATGCAGCTGGACTTGATAAAGATGATGATTATTAAAGTTTTTTAAACATATAATTTCAAAGGGCCCATATTTGGGCCCTTTTTTTATTGGAGGAATAAATGAATTACCCAATACTTTCCCTATATTATTTTGAGTCATGTCCTTTTTGCCAAATTGTTCTAGCAGCGATAAAAGATTTATCAATCAAGGTAGAGCTTAGAGATATCAGGAAAGATGAGTTACACTCAAAAAAGTTGCTTAACGACACGGGTAGACAAACAGTACCATGTCTTTACATTGATAACAAACCAATGTTTGAATCTAGAGATATTGTTAATTGGTTACAAAAAAACCAAAGTAATCTCGAAAAAGCCTAGACACAACGCAATTAAAAATTAAAATTTAAGTTGGGCCTGAAGCTAATTTTATAGAGGAAGATGCCGATGGAAATAAGAGATCCAGTTCACGGTTCCATTCAAATTCAAAATGAAATCATCCCAATTATTCGAAATGATTTTTTCCAAAGGTTGCGTTTTATAAAGCAACTAGGTTTTTCGGAGTATGTTTTTCCAGGTGCAACTCATTCGAGGTTCATTCATTCTATTGGTGTCATGAATATTGCAGAGAGGGTATTTGAGAAGCTTTTTGGAAAGAAAAACGATCACAAAGATTTTGAGAAGTTAAAAAATACATTAAAGTTATCCTGTCTTTTGCATGATATAGGCCACGCACCATTGAGTCATTCAACTGAATCTGTTATGCCAAACGTTTTTCAACTAAATTTGCCAGAAGTTTTTAGGCCTAAAGTTAACCGTCAGGCCACGCATGAGGACTATACAGTAAAAATAATTACAGATAGTTCTCTGGCCATATCCTTTGGGCAGATCGAACAGTTTTATGGAGTTAATAGAGACAGAGTTGCTGATTTGGTGATTGGTGAAACAAAACAGGATGATTATTTTTCGATAGATGGAATTAATTATTTTCCGATATTACACCAGTTAGTTTCTAGTGAACTGGACTGTGATAGAATGGACTATTTGTTAAGAGATAGTTATTTTTGTGGTGTTAGTTATGGAAATTTTGACTTAGATTGGATGATAGATAATCTTGAAGTTTGTCTTATAGAGGACAGTGCATATTTAGGGATTTCCGAGAGGGCCGTCGTCACATTTGATGATTTTCTTCTTTCCAGGTTTCATATGTTTTTGATGGTTTACTTTCATTACAGGCCAGTGTGTATGGAGCAATTATTATTAAAATTCTTTAAAACTGCTCCCAATGAATATAAAATACCCCATGATGTAGAAGATTACCTTGAACATGATGATCATTTTTTATTGAAAACTCTACGTCAAAGTAAAAATAAATATGCTCAATCTATTGTAAATAATAATATTCCATCTAAAATTTTTGAATCTTTCAATAATAATCAATTAAAAAAACTAGAAAAGATTGAAGAATATTTGAATGCTGAAAATATTGAATACATTAGAGGATCTTCACAAGGAAGGCTTTCAAAATATTATAATGAAAGTCATAATGAAAACACGACGGGTCTTCAAGTTGTAAGAACTCTATTAAACGGAAAGAAGAAAACTTATTTTGACATTTCAAAAGCAACAGACTTATTTCAAAAGTTTAGTACTTCACATGCGGTAAATAGACTACATTGTAATATGGGAGAAGTTACAAAACAGCAACAAGCTAGGATAGATGAGTTAATAAATGAATAAATTTTCAATATATATTTTATTAATTCTTATTTACTTAGGAATTTCAAAAAGCTATATCCCTGGACACTCTAGGGTTGTTACAGTTAATCATAAAAATGCGCTCACATCTTTGTTTAAAGGAGCTCCATTCACTGTTATTTTAATAGAATCTTTTCAAGTAGGATTATTGATCAAATCATATTTTCAAAAATATAAAATCATTTATGGCTTTAAGAGACCTGAAATAATTACTGTTAAAACAACTAAGAATTTTTGGGATGAAAACCTCATCAATCAAGGCATGTCGATTTATAGAAGAAGAGATACAAAGTTAATGGGTGATGAACTTACTCCATCTCCTCCGGGAATGATATTCGTAGGAGATCCGGCCTTTGGTCGTTGGGTTTATAAAAAATCTGGTGAAAAATATTGGTTATTTCATCGGGCCTATAGAAACTTCCCAAATTATCTTGGTTGGGATGATTTTGGTCTTACTTATTCATTTTATAGAAAGGCCAAGCTTCTTAACCAACAAAATAAAGTATTCTATGGTGAAAACAATGAATTTGGTCTCAATGGAGAAGTTACTCTTAAGGCCTACCCAAAGAAAGAAGAAACTAACGTAACAGAATCGTTTAAAGTTCATATAAAGAAATTTTTGACCTTTAAATTGCGAAAGGATAAAAAAAGTGAATGAATTATTTGATAAATTGATAATACGATTTATATTTGCCATATTTTTATGCTTCATGCTCTTTTTATATAAATATGTGCATGGTTCTGTTCACCCATCTTCTAGAACTCAGATTTTAAAAAAGTTCTCACCTCTCAAAAATGCTGCAGATACCATACATTTATTTTCTAGACTTATAGGACTTGGAATCATTATTTCAGAGTTCTATTTTTCTATGTCAAAAGGTATAGGTTATGCAATTTTTGATTTTTTTCTCCAAGCGACGATTGCATTTGTTATTTTTATGGCATCAACTTTTGTCATTGAAAGTATTGTTCTCTATAATTTTGAATACAACGATGAAGTTATTCGAAGAAAAAATATTTCCTATGCAACGATTACATTTTCAAACTCACTTGGAATAGCTTATCTCTTAAAAACTGTATTAATGGTCTCTGAACACTCTATCATTTACTTAGTTTTCCTATGGCTTTTTTCACTTGTCATACTTGGATTTGCTTGTAAATCCTATAAGTATGTTTCTAAACTCTCTCTTCAAAAACTTGTCGTTCAGCAAAAAATTTCGATTGCTTTGTCCTATACAGGTTTTTTCTGGGGATGGGTGGTTATTATTTCTTCATCTTTGAATCATCAACTTGAAGACATGTCCTCATATAGTATTCAAGTTCTACTTAAGGTTCTTTTGGCACTTATAGTCTATCCTATAATCCTCAAAGGTCTGCATTGGGTTTTTCGTATCCAAGAAATTGAGTTCAAAACTGATGAAAAAGAGCATCTTGAACTTGAAGAAAATGAACTTCAATCATATGGAATCTATGAGGGTGCCATGTTCTTCACAACTTGTTTTCTCACTTCAGTCATTACTGGACACATTCATTATGGAACATTTTATCCAATTTTTTAAAAATCTGTCGGAAATGAAATGTGATTGGGAATGAGATTGGGAGTAGATTGCTTATTAATTAATTTATAGTGATAATTATTGAGAATATGTTCAATTCGGTCAAATTCAACTTCACCAACTAAGTCGAGATGCTGTTTTTCGAGTTCTAAAATGCTCTCATCAAGTACTAATTTAAATTTATGCCCATAGTCAGTAAGAAAGACTTTTTGCTCCCTTTTGTCAGTGCTATTGGTTTTCTTTATGACGTATCCTCTTTTTTCTAATTCATTGAGGTGACTTGTCATCGTTTGTTTTTTTAATCCACAGGCCTGTCCAATTTCTTTAATTGTCGGGCCATCGCCGTGGCAAATGTATATGAGTACCTCTAAAAAGGAAGCTCTTAAATCAGTAAAACCTTTTTGCTCAACTAATGAGAGAAGCTCTAAGTTATAAGAGCGGTAGATTTTTTTAAGTAAAGTTCCGATTGAAGATAATTTGCTCATAGTAGTAATTGTGCTCAATTAGTATGTCTTTAAGACTAGATAACATCAATTATTCTATGGGTCAATATTTTTTGTTCAAGGTTACAATCTAATATTTGAGAAATAAAACATCTCAAAAGATCTGAAAGTATAATAACTTATTCTAATCTTACGAGAGATTTTGCAATTTCTTCAGCATAATAGCCATCACCATCATCATAAACAGCAATATCTCTAACCTCTTCATTCTTTTCCAAAAGATCTTTACTCAGGTCTTCTTGAAGATCTGCATTTCCAACGAGCTCTGCCTCGGCCATCATACGGTATGGCCTGGAGGCATGAGATGAATCTGCATAAGCATTGTTCAAAATAATGACGGCCAAACATAAGACAGACAATATTTTCATAGTAACTCCTTAAATTTACTCAAAAAGTAAAATAGTCTCTGTCAAAAGTGCAGGCCTTATGCCAAATTAAAATAGATTTCTAGAGTTGCTAATAGACGTCGCTATACCGCAACAAAGATTGAACGTGAGTAAACTCGAACCTCCATAACTCATATATGGCAAGGGTAATCCCACAATGGGCATTAATCCCATAACCATGCTCATATTCACAAAAGTATGCCAGAAAAATATACTCATTAGACCAATCGAAACTAAAGAGTTGTAAAAATGAGGAACATTATTTGCGAGCCATATAAATCGATAAAATAATGAAATATAAAGTATGATCAATAAGACAGAACCTATTAATCCATGTTCTTCATTATAAATTGAAAAAATAAAATCCGTATGGTTTTCTGGTAAATAATTTAAGGATGCTTGTGAAGATTTTTTAAAACCTTTTCCAAAAAACTGTCCAGAACCAATTGCTATTTTTGACTGAATGGCATTGTACCCAGAGCCCTTTGAATCTGAATCAGGATTAACAAAAGTTATAATTCTTCTTTTTTGATAGTCTTTAAGTCCAAAATTATACATCAACGTCCCTGTTATGAGACCTACAAAGCCCAATATAAGAATTGTTCTCCATTTCAACTTTCTATAAAAGGCCATCACTAAAAATATCAGTAATATGAGTAACCCAGTTCCCAAATCAGGCTCTAAAATTATTAAAATGGTGGGAATAAAGGCAATAATGGCAGGAAAAACGAGTTCTTTTAAACCTAGTTCACGTTCAGGAGTATTTTTAACAAACCACCTTCCTAGTACAAGAACAATTGCAATCTTTGTTAACTCTGAAGGTTGTACTCTAAACTTACCTACAACTAACCATCTCTGAGCTCCCATACCTTCATGGCCCATAATTAAAACCAAAATAAGAAGGAAAACATTCAGTCCATAGATTGCATATGAATATCTAAAAAAATTTTTAGGGCGTATAAAACTTATTGCAAATCCAATTATTAATGACACAAAATACCAAATGAGTTGAGTCTTATAGAGATTTGACAAATTAACTGAGGCCGAAGCATGTGTGGCTGAATATAAATTTAAAACACCAATCACAAAAATCGAAAATGATGCCCCAAAAAATGAAAAATCATATTTTTTTAAAAGGTTTATAATAAAAGAACTATTCATCTTCACCAACTTCTTCGTTTACTTTGTTAGTTTCTTCTTTTTTCTTTTTCCATTCGGCCCAAAACTTATTCATTACAACCCTATCTTCTTCCTTTAATTTTTCATGAAGCTTAGGCATATATTTCTCCATATAAACTTTGGCCATTTCTCTTGCTACCGGAGCTGCTCCACTACTACCATGGCAACCATGCTCAACAACAACGCTCATCGCGATCTGAGGATCTTCAACTGGTACATAGGCCGCAAAAACTGCATGATGCCTGGATTCATAATCATACTCTTCACATTTGGTGTATTTATTTTCAACTGAATGTCTGATGACTTCTGAAGTTCCAGTTTTTCCGGCCATATGTAAGCCCACTCCTCTTTGCCACCAAGCTGTTCCTTTTGGATTATTTACAACTTGATAGAGGCCCTCTTTAACTAATTGTAAAGTTCTATCAGAAACTTCAACTTCCCTAACAAGTTGTTTATCATATTTTTCAATTATTTTTCCTGAATTAGAAAATACTTCTTTCACTAAAAAAGGGCGATACAATTTGCCTCCATTAGCAATGGCCGCATAAACAAGCGACAATTGTAGAGGTGTAACAGAAACAAATGACTGCCCTATTGCACATGATAAAGTTTCACCAAGTTGCCACTCAATACCTCTTTGCATAAGTTTCCATTCTTTGGAAGGTATAAGACCAGTTTTTTCTCTTGGTAATGTGACTCCAGTATTGCTACCTAAACCAAAAAGTCTTGCGTACTTTGAGAGAACATCTATATCGATTTTGCTCCCAATTTTATAAAAGAATATATTGCAAGATTCTCTTATGGCCTTCGTTATATTTACTTTCCCATGTCCCCATTTTTTCCAGCAATGATAGGGCCTACTGCCAAGTCTCATTTTTCCAGTACACTTCACTTCTGTATCTAAATCAATAATTCCCTCTTCAAGTGCTGCAATTGCAGTAATGGCCTTATAAGTTGATCCTGGCGCATAAGTTCCTTGCACAGTTCTATTTAGAAGTGGTTTTCCTTTGTCATCTCTAAGTTTTTCCCAATGTTGAGGAGTTAGGCCTTTTGAAAAATTTGAAGGTAAGAAGGATGGCCTAGAAACCATGGCCAATACTTCACCTGAATGAATATTTACAGCAACTGCAGCACCAACTTTCCCTTCGAGTGCATTATAGGCAGCTAGTTGCATATCACGATCAATTGTTAATCTAATATTATTTCCTGGACGAATATCAAGATTTTTAATTCCTTTAAAAATATTATTTGAATTTAATACTCGCTTCATCCTACCACTAGCATCTACTTCCATAAATTGATGCCCATCCTCGCCTCTTAATAATTTGTCGAGCTCTTCTTCTAAGCCATTTTGACCAATATAATCTCCAATTTTGTAGTCATAGTTATCTCTTTTTCTAAATTGAGGTAGTTGAGATTTTGATATCTCACGAGTGTATCCTAAAATATGAGCACCAACTTTTTTATCAAGATAGTCTCTAGAAATAAATGTTGTAACACTTACTCCGGGTAGCTTAGAATTTTCAGTTTCAATAATAGCGACTTCTTTTTGAGAAATATTTTTCTTAATAATGACTGGCCTATAGCTTGCTTGTGTACTTTTTTTCTGTAACTCCTTTAAAATATAATCGTAGGGGATGTCTAAAATCTTAGCGAGCTTCCTTAAGGTAACTTTCTTTTGTTGTAAATACTGTGGAGTAATGACGACATCAAATCTTGGTATATTATTAACTATCAACTGATTATTTCTTGAAAAAACCATTCCTCTTGGGGCCTTAACAATTTCTTTACGCAATCGATTATCTATTGAAACACGGTAAAAAAGAGCTCCTTGATAAACTTGCAAATACCAAAGCCTGGCCAATACAATTGCAAAAGAGGCCAAAATTAAATTTCCAATTAAATCGGCCCTAAATTTATGGGATTTAACTAGGTCGTCATCTCCATACATATTCTATTATCCTGCCAATAGGCCCTCGTCACGACCAGTCCAAATTTTATCAAGTAAGAGAAAAAATAAGGGTGCTAAAATGGCCAATATAATACTTTCTGGTAAAAAATTCCAGGCCTGCGAAGAAACATATGACCAGTCTTTATTTTTTAAATAAACTAAAAACGAAACTATTACAAACCAGGCCATTTGAAAAAAGAAGGCCACCATCACTGTTACAACTGCACTTGTTAAATGTATCATATATCTTAGATATTCAATGACCATACAAATGATCACTCCAGCAGTTGTTCCTAGTGCCCATGTTTCAATAGAGAACACAGAGTGGCATATCTGAATCAAAAAAACAAATAATGCTGTGTAGGGACTTTCAACTTTGAGTGCAATGTAAAGAATGATTAAAATATTTACCGGCATTCTAAAATTGACAAGTCCAAGCATTGGAAAGAGCGCACTTGTAAGAACTTCAATGACAACTAATAAAAGAATAGTAATAGATAAAGAATAGGCAACATCTTTTAGCTTAAGTCTCATTTACTCTCATCCTGTAAGTTTGTTTTTCCGAGGTTTTCCCATTCTTGTGCCAGCCCTGGCCTGGTTTTAGGAATTAAAATGACAACTTCCTCTAATCCACTAAAATTTACAAATGGTTTAACTTCAATGTATTGAGTAATCCCATAACTTTCACGTTCAATATGGGAAATTTTTCCAACAGGTATTCCTTTTGGATAAATATTACCAAGTCCAGAGGTAATAATTTTATCATTCAGTCCAACTTGAGAAGTTCTTTTTACAAATTTCATAATGCATATATCATCATCACCTTCTAAAATGCCATGAACCCTTAATCTTTCGTTGAGAACATCAACTCTGTTATTTTGATCAAGAATTGTGAGAATATCTGCATAATTGTCTGATAACCTATACACATGGCCCACAAGACCATCAGCTGTTATGACAGCTGATTGTAAACTCAACCCATGAGTGAGTCCTTTGTTAACTCGAATCATTTTAAAGTTTGAAGACGAATCTCTGGCCACGACTTGCGCAAGAATTCTCTCCCATTTGGTGTCTTCACCAAACTGCATTAAATCTTTCAATCGTCTATTTTCTTTTTGGAGTTCATCTAGGGTAAACAATTGCTCACGCATTGACGCAATATCACTTTTTAATTTTAAATTTTCATCAACAGCATTCATATTGGCCAAATAGCGATCAAATACTGAATCGAATTTTTTTCCAATCATAGTTACACTGGATTGCATTGGTGCAAATAAACCAATGATAAAACGCTCATAGAGAGAAGTTTCCTTTACAACATTGTTATGGCGCATAACAACAATAAGTGAAATCAATATTGTTACAATATTTATTCCTAATTTCAGCCTCGAACTTTCATCTTGAACGATTTTCAAAATTGCCTACCTTATCGGATCAATCTTACTCATAAAAGAGTAACTGACTTTCTAGAAACTGCCAATAAATAGACTAATTTAACGCTTAGAAAAACAATATCAATACAATAGCGAATCTCTTTACGAACACATCGTTAGAATGCTAACCTCCATGGACAAAATGATTAGTAAAGAGGAAACTATGTCGAATACATTTCAGAAAAAAACTTCTGCCATTATCGTTCAAATATTTATTGGACTTATCATTGTTGGTTTTATGTTTACTGGTTATCAAACAGGATTTGGCCCTACAGTAAATAACGTGGCCAGTGTAGGTAAATATCAAATTTCAGGTCGCGAGTTCAACTCTGAAATTAATAGAAGAATCCAATTCTATACCCAAATGTCAGGAGGGAAATCCCTTTCTTCAGTCCAGATCAAAAAGTTTGGAATACGAGAAAGTGCGTTAGAGTCATTGATTTCAAAAAAACTTTTTCTTGTCCTGTCTGATGATATGGGGATATCTCCAGGTTCTGAACAGATAAAAGAAGAAATTAAAAACCTACCTTATTTTAAAACAAATGATCAGTTCGATATCAACTTGTACAAAAATCTTTTAAATGCAAATCAATTTTCAACACAGGAATTTGAAAATACGATGAAAGAAGATTTATCAGTTAAACTTGTAAAAGAAATGCTTGATAATGTCCCAATTTCAAAAGGATATGAAACAACAATTTCAAAACTTAAAAACACCGTTATACCAATTGATGCTGTCAGTATTAACCTTAATTCTCTGGAAACATATATTGAGGTGACTCCAAAAGAGATTGAAGAATTTTTGAAAGATGAAACAAATATAAATAGAGCAAAATCGATTTTCAATGAAAGAAAGTCCCAAAAATATGATCAAGCTGAAGAAGTTTTGGCCTCACATATTCTTTTGAAAAAAGATAAAGAAAGCGACAGTGAATTTGAGAAAAAAGTTCAGGACTTGCTCAAAAAATTAAATACCAAAAATTTTGCAGAACTTGCGAATAAAAATACACAGGATCCTTCAGGTAAAAAGAATGGTGGAGACTTAAATTGGTTTCCAAGAGGTAGAATGGTTCCTGAGTTTGACAAAGTCGCTTTTTCAACCCCAAAAGGTCAAATTTCTTCCCCTGTTAAAACTCAGTTCGGAACTCACATTATTTATGTGAGAAATAAGAAGGACAAAAAGGATGCAAAATTTGAAGATTATAGAGCAGAAATTTCAAAAGAGTTGATACAAAAAAAGAAGACCAATGAGAAAAATACCTTAGCTGAAAAAATATTTTCAGACGTTAAAACAAATATTAAAAATGAAAAAAATCTATCCACAATCATTGCAAAATATAAACTTACTCATGTGAGCAATAATGAAATTAATGCAATAGATGGACTTAAAGGGAAAATCAATTTAGAAGATCAAAAACTTGATCAAATCTTCAATTCTCCTAATCAAGTTTTAGAGTTTAAAGATATAAATCAATATCTAGTTATTTCAACTGGATCTCAAAAAACCGTTGAGAATAAAGGTGATAAAACATCTGAAAGTTTTGCATTAGCTAGAAAATTGCAAGATAAAATTATGAAAACTCTCAAAGAAAATACATCTATAAAAACAACTCGTGGACTTTTAGATTAGGTAGTACGTATGGCCGACAAAGCAAATAAATTCAAAGATAACGTTGAAGGAAAATATTACGTTGATGACCAATGCATAGCATGTGATGCCTGCGTGGCCGAGGCCGAAAGATTTTTTGAGATGAATGATGAAGATGGGCATGCCTTTGTAAAACTTCAACCCTCAACAGAACAAGAAACTGAAGAATGTGAAAATGCACTTGCCGCCTGCCCTGTAGAGGCCATTGGAAATGATGGTTAGTCTTCTTTTTTAGCTAAAAAAAAGGGCCAGAAATCAGGCCCCTTTTAATGAAAAATATCACTAATATTATCTCTTAATCTGTAAAACTTCTTGAAGCATTTGATCTGCTGTCGTAATCGTCTTTGCGTTAGCTTGAAAGTTTCTCTGCGCCGTCATTAAATTAACAAATTCCGTTGCAAGGTCAACGTTTGAAAGTTCAATTGACTTAGCAAATATTTGTCCTCGACCAGATTGACCAGGTTTTCCCATAGCAGCTTGACCAGACTTCTTAGACTCTTTAAAAAGATTTTTACCCATTTTAAAAAGCGCCTCATTATTTTCAAATTTGGCAATTGCAATCTGTGCAATATCCCTGGCCTCACCATTGTCAAAAGTCGCCGTCAGAACCCCTGAATCATCAAAAGAAAGTGATGTTAATGTTGCCGCACTAAAACCATTTTGAGTATGTCTAGATATGGCCGTTTGAGAACCATACTGTGTAGAAGCATCAAGACCATCTCCACCTTCAGCAAGTGACTTACCAAAATTAATTTCAATTTTTTGATCAGGAGCAGCACCTTTATTAAAATTAAATTCGTTCTTTCCTGGTTGCTCCTCTTGTAACACACCTTTGTCGTTAAATATTAACTTACCATTTGCCTGTTCGTACATCTTACCTTGTTCACCATCTTGAACATCTTTCCCATCAGCTGCAATATGATATTCCCAAGTATTGTTTTCAGTTTTGTTAAAATAAACAGTTACAAGCCTCGCTGTTCCCACATTGTCGAAAACAGTTATTGTCGTATTAAATTCAGAAGTTTTTTCAGGATCTTCAATATTGAACTCCTGAGTATTCGCCCTTGAATCTAAATTCATTGAAACCTTAACTTCCTTAGTTGCTGAAGCTGGAATCGTCGTATTTCCAAGTTTGATTTTTTCCATTTTATTTGTGATTTTTCCATCATCATTCGCAGCAAACCCCATCACATTATAACCATCCCCATTTATGAGAAAGCCTTCTTTGTCAAAATGAAATGAACCATCTCTTGAATACCCTCTCCCAAAAGGCGCATCAATTTGAAAAAAACCATTTCCGTTAATAGCTAAGTCTGTAATATTCTCAGTTCTAGCAATATTACCTTGAGTGAATATAGATTTAATATGAGACAATTTCGTACCTGCACCAAATTGATCTCCACCATCTATTCCTTTTAATGATCTGGCCAGAACATCTTGAAACTCTCCTCGAGAACCCTTGAACCCATATGTACCAGCATTGGCAATATTGTCACCAATAATTGTCATATTGTCACCAAAGGCAGCTAAACCAGATACCCCAATGTTAAAAGAGCTTAAAATTCCCATTTGTCCCTCCTAGACAAAAAAATACATACCATATTTTTTAAAAGTGAAATTTTTGCTTAAATAACGACTGACTTAAGCAAGGTTTCCAGAAAGGACCAACCTTTATCACTTCACCTTTTAATTTATAATCATAGTCGAATCTATTTTAGTAATTACATTTTCGGCCATATTGTCTTTTTCTAATGCTGTTACCACTGTGCTATTATTTACATCAATGATATAGGCCGCTTTGTTTGTAATGACTAAAGAATCTTTTCCCCCTTTATTTTTTAATTTTTCAAGTGCCTCATTAAGTTTGAGAAACTCTTGAGAATCTATTTCAATATTTCTTTCTTGCATTCTTTTTGCCGCATGTACTGAAAGTTTTATCTCCTCAGTTCCACTCTTATCTTTATTTTTTACTTCCTTTGAAAGAAGATTTTTAAACTCATCTAACTTTACATTTTCATCAAGCTTTCCCTGAAGTGCTTTAGTTTTCCCATTTAAATGAGATAAATTCGGCACCAATAGATTTGAAATTTTATCGTTTCCCATTCGCCTGATTCTCGTAAATATTCATGGCCTGTTTATTAACATTTTTTCCCTGTACAGCGTTAGCATCAGCTTTATTATGACTCGGAACATTAAAGGCGTCAACATCTCTAAGATTTACACGTTTTTTCCCGTCTACTTTAAGTATAGTCTCACCATTCTCATCAAAGTATACACCTGTTACAATTCCAGTGGCCTTGGTTTCTCCTCTGAAAAACTGATTTTGATCATCCCATGCATGAATTTCATAGCGATAAATATCAGATGATGCCCTACCCCCATCTGATTGATTTCCATCCCAACTTACAACATTTTGCCCTTTAAATAAGTTGTCTCTCTCTATTTGTTGAATGAGTTGATTTTTTGAATCATAAATTCGTACGATTGCACTTTTCGCATTCTGTGGGAGAGAAAAAGGAATATCCAAATTTGTTGTATCATTGTTTAACTGGATACTACTTCCAGAAGTGAGTATTTCTTTGCCTAAAAAAGATGCTGCAAAAAATTTCTTTTCATCTGGCCCATTACTATTTAGTTTTTCAAATCCCTTATTCATATTTGACAATTGTTCTAGTTGAGAAAACTGTGCAAGATCAGAAGCAAATTGTTTTTGATCCATTGGATTAACTGGATCTTGGTTTTGCAATTGAAAAGTTAGGAGTTTTAAAAATTCATCCTTACCCATTTTGTTATGAGTCTTTGCATCAACAAAGTTTGACTTCTCTTTATACCCTGTAATTTGATTCAAATACTTTTGCTTATCTTTTATATCTGTTTGCTTTTCATTCGACGATGATTGGGCCATCTTAATATTTTTAAAGCTATTGTTTATTGCCCCTACGGGCCGTCCCATTCCAGGCATTATGCATACTTCCTATTTTCTTGGAACTGTTGCCAGAGATCTCTTCTACGCTGAGAATCTTCTCTTTGTCCTCTTTGCCCCATACTTTTGTCATTTCCATTGAAGGAAAATTCTCCAGCAAGGGATTTATTTTCAAGATAATTTTCTCCAAAATCTCTCGAGACTGTCATAAGTTTAATATCTGAAACTTTTATTCCATTTGCTGATAAGTCCCTTATCAATGATGCTTCGTTTTTCCTAAAAAAGTCATTTGTCTCTGCTCTTTTAGAAAGAATCTCAATATGAAGTCCCTCATCTCTTTTATGACCTATAACTTTTACATCAATATTTCCTAAATCTTTATCGTGTACTTTTAAACTTAACTCTGGAGTATTTTCTAGTTTTGATTTCTTAATATATTTTGAAATCTCTTCAATGATTTCATCCTGTCCATTTGTAAATGAAACATTATCTAGATCTAAAGTTTTGGCCATGCTTATTTTATCATTTAGAATTGATGTTTTTACTTGTGTTTGTGGATTTGTGAAAAGTCCCACATTTTGAAAATCAACATTATGATTTGCCTTAGGTAGAGTTAATTCTTCCTTACCTTGTAGAGTCTTTTTTACTTCATTTTGTGCAAAATCTGGCCTAATAAAATTTGTATCTATACTCTGAAAATTTTGAGAATACCTTTCCACTGAAGGCATAGAGATATTTTTGTTTTCTAAAGTTTTGACAAACTTATCCGATTTTAGTTTTACTGGAGTATTGGAACTGTTTTTAATTTGTGCAAATTCTGGATTAATTCTTTTTTTCATATCCACAGAAGATATTGTTCGAGCTTGATCTTTTGTAAATTCAATGTTTGAATTATTTTTAGAAATTTTATTTTCACCTAAAAACATTTTCTCTAAACTATTTAACTGAGGTTGTACTTCGCCTTTACCATTTTTTTGCTCAATTGATTTATTTAGTCCAACATTATTTGCAAATAATTGCTCTTGCCCCTTCATCAGTTGATTTGAATCGTTCTTCCTCTTTGGAAAGCTAACTTGTTGAACAAATTCAGCAATATTATTTTTCTTCTCAACTTTTGGCCCAATTTTAATATTATCAATATTAAGAGGAACGCTTGTTACTTGAGGGTGTAATTCAGGTTGAGCATTAGTTATACCCGACAAAACCTCTTCTGAGGTGAACTCATTTTTAAGTAATTCTCCAAATGTTTTACCTTCTGGCAAATTTAAGAGCTTTTCAATCGATTGCTCTTCTTCACCTAAGAGTGCTAATTTTTCTTCAATATTACCTTGTGCCTTCAATCCTTTTGCAGGAAGTAAATTATTTTTTAAAAATAATTCTGTATTTTGAATGTTGGGCATGTTTTGATTACTCATTAAACGCAGCGCTCCTTAGCTTCTATCTTTTCATAGTCATATACTGCTTTTGAAGTCGGGCAGATATTTCCTTATCCATGACATTGAATATTTTCGATACCTTAACTGGATCAAGCAGTCCTAAAATTTTTACAGAAATATCTGGATCTTGTACAGACAGGACATCGGCAGCATTTTGAGGTCTCATCCCTGAAACAATTGTCACCATATGCTGAATTCTTCCTTCAACTTTTTTATCTTTTTCATCTATACAACCTAAGACTGATGCTTGTTTATCTTGAAAAGACTTGATCTTATTTTGCAGGTCTGTGAGATTTAATTTAAGTTGTTCTTCTCTTTTTTTTATTTCTAATTCTTGAAGTTCAATTTTCTTTTCTTTTTCCAAGAGTTCATTTGAAAATTGTATTATCTTTCCTCTACCAATTTTTTTCATTCTCTTTGCATATTCTTTTTCAATAAGTTCATTCACTTCATTTTGAGTAAATGTTTTTTCTTTCGGCACTTCCTTGTCTTGTGAGAATGAAGAAAAGGGAAAAATTGAAAGCATCAAAAATAAGACTTTTATATTCATAGTATTTTCCTTTTTTGTTCTCGAACAATTTGGGCCAGTTCTTCAAGTGTTTCTTGCTGTTTTTTATCATACTTCTTCTTGGCCTTAACAAAATCTTTTTCTTTCATATTTTCAATTACTTTAACTTCCCCTCTAGCAAACATCAATTCTTGTAGTTTATTTTCATATTTTTCGTTAAGCTCATCTAAATGGGCCCTTTCATTTTCAAGATGTTTATTTTTACCTTTGATAAACATTGAATAAAATTGTAATTCACTCCCTGTTGTACTCTGTGCAGTTGATTTCTCCTGGGAAATATAAGCATCTTCTATTTCAGATTTTATTTTTTCTATCAATTCTTTTGTTTGTACAATTTCACCCACAATTTTTCCAAGTTCTATCTTTTTTTCTCTTTCTCGAAATGTTCGAAGTTTTAATAATCCATCTAATTTAAATTTATAATTTTTCATTCATCATCCAAACTTTTTGGATTAATTGCTTTTTCTGCCTTTCTAGCTAACTCAACCATCTCCTCATACAGTTGTTCCAAATCTAAATGTTCAGACATTCCCTGTTCTTGTCTCATCAAATTCATAAGTTCTGAATAGATAACAAGAGCTTTATCCACTTTAACGTTTGAACCTTTTGCATAAGCACCTACATTTATCAGATCTTCATTTTCCTTATATGACGCCAAAAGATCACGTAAATGAGATGATACAATTCGATGCTCTTTTGTCACAACCTTAGTCATGACCCGGGAAAGTGATTGTAATATATCAATAGCGGGAAAATGATTTCGAGATGCTAAATCACGGGATAAGATGATATGTCCATCAGCAATGGCCCTAACAGCGTCGGCTATAGGCTCATCCATATCCCCTCCTTCGACAAGAACGGTGTATATTCCCGTGATAGTCCCACTTCCTCTTTTGGTACCAGCCCGCTCAAGCAATTTGGGAAGTTTTGCAAATACACTTGGAGTATAACCTTTTTGACCAGGCGGTTCTCCGGCACTTAAGCTTATTTCTCGACTGGCCATTGCAAAACGGGTGACAGAATCCATCATTAAGATAACATCTTTTTTTTGATCCCTAAAGTATTCGGCAATTGTAGTGGCCACATAAGCGGCCTTCATCCTAATTAATGATGATTGATCACTTGTAGCAACAACTACAACAGATTTTTTTAAACCTTCCTCACCCAGATCATTTTCAATAAATTCAAGAACCTCTCTTCCCCGCTCTCCAATGAGAGCTATCACGTTAACATCTGCCTCTGTATTCTTGGCAATCATCCCTAATAAGACGGACTTACCAACCCCAGATCCAGCAAGGATTGATAGACGTTGCCCTTTACCAACAGTGGCAAAACAATTTATTGCATGAATTCCAGTATCTATTGGCTCACATATTGGTGGGCGATCAAGAGGGTTAAGACTACTCCCAAAAATATTTCTTGCAACAGAAGATTTTTCAATCGGTCCTTTCCCATCAATAGGATTTCCTAAAAAGTCTATTACTCGGCCCAAATAGGAATCACTTACACTGATTGAAGTTGTTAGATCTTTTAAATAAACTTTAGTCTGAGAATTTATTCCTGAAACATCGTCGTATGGCATGGCAACACAAGATCTCCCGTCAATACCAACCACTTCACCTAAGGATACATCTCCAAATTCTGTTATGAATTCTACATTACTACCAATAACGGCCCTGGGGAGATTGACTTTATAAACCAGTCCTCTTCCTGAGACGACTTTTCCAATTTTTTGAAATGGAACTGATGATTCGAATATTTTTCGAATAGGTGAAAAATTTAATTCTGGTGTTGAATTACTCATGATCAACTATTCCTAGAGATTCAAACAGTTTATCGATACTTTTAAATTGTTCATCAAGAGTAGCTGCTATGATTCCATTTTCACAATCGAGAATCATGCCATGGCCTTCAAGATCATAATCTATCTCAACTCTCAAGTTTGGCAACTGTCCTAATTTTGATTCGATTGATTGTATCACTTCAGGCATTTTTTCGAAGTGATCTTTACTTACCTTAACAATTAAATCAGATTTTGTTTGAATTTCAAGAATAAGTTTTTCCAGAAGTCTTTGCAGATAATTATCATCATCTTTTAACTCTCTTAAAATAACCCATTTTGTGAGATCTTTGACAATTTTGTAAATATCTGTTTTTTGTCGATCAATAATTTCATTACGCTGATCACGCATAAAATTTATCATGTCAGCAAATTCTTGCAGTTTTTCTTCCGTTTGTAATTTAGTCTGTTCAATTACCTCTTTACGTCCCTGAGAAATTCCTTCTTCTTGGCCTAATTTAAAAGCGTTCTGCTGAACTTCTGCAACTCTTTTTTCAACACGGTATTTAATTTCTCTTTCTTTTTCCTCTGACTCTTGTCTATTTAAACCTCTAAATTCTCGCACTATTGGAGATATTTCAAAGTTAGATTTTTTGGCAAATTCTCTTTCAATTTTAAGAACTTTATCTTCAACTTTATTATTCAAATCACTTATTTGACTTAAATCTTTAAATTCATAAAGGAGAAGATCTTCCTCGGAAGCAGAGAGTGAAAAATTTTTAAACTCGTAGTCAGATACTTTAAAATGTTCCTTATTCTGGGCCATAAGTTCTCCTTATTAAACAAGAGCGTCACCATCTCCTCCACCTCGAGAAATAAATGCTTTACCTTGAGACTCGAGATCTTTACATTTTTGTACAATTTCGGCCTGCGCCTTTTCAACATCAGATAGTTTTGTAGGCCCTAGTGCTTCAAGGTCTTCTTTTAGAAGTTCAGCTGCTCTGTTAGACATATTACTGAACATCTTAATTTTGATTTCTTCTGGAGCTGTTTTCATTGCAATAACAAGTTTTTGTTGGTCAACCTCTTTAAGTAAGTTTTGTATACCTTTATCATCAACGTAAATAAGATCTTCAAACACAAACATAAGTTTTCTGATTTCTTCAGCAAGTTCTGGATCTTTTTCTTCTACCCTAGACATGATGTTTTTCTCAGAGTTTTTATCCATCTGATTTAACATATCCGCAATTGGCTCAACACCACCAAGTTGATTTGTATCGATTGATCCAAGAGTTGAAAGTTCTGTTTTAAGAACATCATCAAGTTGAGCAATAAGTTCAGGGGAAACATAATCAAGATTGGCAACCCTAAGAACAACTTCGGCCTGCAATCCTTCTGGTAGTCTTCTAAGAACATCAACTTTTCTTTCACTGGATAAATGTGCAACAATAAGAGCAATTGTCTGAGGATGTTCATTAATTAGGAAGTTTGCAAGAGTTCTTGTATCAACAAGCTCCAATGATTCAAGAGTAATAGTTGTCCCAACATCTACGATTTGACCAAGAAGTTGTTTTGCTCGGTCTTCACCTAATGCATTAATGATGAAGTCTCGACCTCGGTTATCAGAAAAGAGTAATGCAGCATCTTCGTTCAGATGTGAATAAAATTCTTCAAGAACTCTTTTAATCATCCAAATCGGGGCCTTATCAATATTGGCCATAGCATTAATCATACGTTTTACATCGTTATCTCGCATATGATCAAAAATTAATTGAGTCGTTGCAACTCCAAGGGAACTTAAAAGGATCGCGGCCTTCTCTTGTCCTGAAAGTAGAGCATATTCAATGTCTGGATCTAAACTTGAATCTGAGGCCACCTCTTTCTCCTTTTTAAGCTATTTGCTTATCTGATTCAGTTGAATGAATCATTTCATGTAAAACTTGTGCTGCTTTTGCAGGATTTCCATCAACAAGTGAAATAATTTTTTCTCGAAGCATATTTCCTTCGATTTTCTCTGGATTAAGCTTTTCCTCAATCTGAGGTAGAGCGTCTTCAAGACCAGGAAGTTTTTGATTGGCCTGAACTTTTTCTAACTCTTCTAAAGTTTTAGGTAAAAAGTCCTCAACAGACTCAACCGTATTATCTGTAATCCATTGAACAAAGGGTCTAACAACAAAAAAGAAAAACAAACTTATCGTCAGACCAATTGCCAAATACTTCACGACGTTTCTGATAAGTTCTCTATTTTCTCTTTCTCTCATTAACGCATCTATTGCGGCCAAGTCTTCTTGAGCAAACTCCATATTTTTTATAACAATTTTATCTCCTCTCTTAGTATCTATCCCTACAGCAGAGGCCACAATTGCTGAAAAGTTTGTCAGATCTGCATCTGACCATGGTTCATATTTGTTAACAGCTTTTCCATCTTCACCTATCATTGCATTGCCATTTTCATCCAGTGTAGGTACATGTTTCCCATCAACCATTACCGCCACGTTTAATGACTTTACAGTTGCAGTTGGACGTGAGCTTTTTGTAACTTTTGAAGGTATGTTATAGTTTTTTGTCTTTAGTTCTTTATCTACATCATTTCTAGTTTCAGGAATACCTGGTTGAGGTTGCTCTCCTGGTAAATTAGATCTCGCACCGGGTATCCCTTGTGGAGAAGGCCTAGAACCTTTTATCTTTTGAGAATTTGATACTTCGGATACAATGGCCGCAGTTTCTTGATCATAAGCGGTCTCTGTAGACACACTTTGCGTAAAATCAAGATTTACTGCTACTTTAGCTATAACTTTTCCCTCTCCTACGACCTTTGATAATATCTCCTCTACTTGATTTTCATATTGTTTATTTAATTTAGATTCTAAAGCTAACCTATTTGCTGTGTAAGCAGTTAATTCATCGCCAATATTTTCAGAAAGCTGCTTTCCTCTACTATCAACTATTACGACATGTTCGGGTCTCATTCCATCGACAGATGAAGATACTAAAGATTGGATACCTTTAATTTCCATTGATGTTAATGTCACCCCCCTATCAACCTCTAAAACGACAGAAGCTCCTGGTGGCTTTTTGTCAGCAACAAATGGACTTGATTCGGGAATTGATAAGTGAACACGAGCTCTTTTAACGCCCTTTATATACTTTATGGTCTTAACAAGTTCGCCTTCAAGTGCTCTTTGTCGATTTATTTTTTGAACATAACTTGAAGTACCAAATGACTGATTATCTAATACCTCATATCCAACTGTACCGCTGAAAGAGACATCTTTTTTAGCTAATTCTAATCTCATGACTTCAATCATATCTTCAGGAATTAATACTGTTGCATGATCATCACTCACTCTATATTCAACTCCTGCATCACTTAATAATTTCACGACAACAGCAACATCATCATCGTTCAAGTTTTCATAGAGTACTTTGAAGCGTGTGTTAGTCGTCCAAATAATAATGGATGCCATTATTGCAACAATAATGGCAGACAAAATGATCACCGCTATTTTTTTAATGGTTTCAAGTCCATTGTAGAACTCTAAAAAATTTCGAAATACTTTTTCTAAAAAATCTTGCAAGACAGTCCTCCTGACTTAATCACACTTGCATACGCATGATTTCTTTATATGCATCAACTACTTTTTGTCTTATTTGATTCATCGTTTTGAAAGCAATCTCAGCTTGTTCAACAGCTAACATCGTCTCTGCGATATCCTTTGATTTACCTGTTGCAAGTTTTTGAATCGCTTCATTAGCTTTTAATTGGAGGTCATTAACATCTCCAATTGCTCCGGCCAACATTTCACCAAATGTTTTTCGATCTTCGCCAGGACGTAATTCATTTAATGTTTTTATGTTAGAAGAAGACATAGGTTGCCCAAGCTCAGCACTTTTAATCCATGATTTTGAATCAAACTTGTTAAGCATATTATTAAATTGGCCTATAGTTTCGACTGCCATATATTACTCCTATCTTCCTATTTCCATCGCTTTTAGCGCCATACTTTTAGTTGTGTTCATAACATTTATATTAGCTTCATATGCTCGTGAAGCTGAAATCATATTGGCCATCTCTTCCATCACATTTATATTAGGATAGGCAACCATTCCATTTTCATCTGCATTCTTATGACTTGGTTCATATTTTAAAATTGGTGGACGATTTGTTGAAATCACATCTGTAGCGTGAACCTTTTGCGCTAGACTATCTATCTCACCTTCCAAAATATCTGAGAATTTTTCTCTGGCCGGTTCTGATCCAAAAACAACTTCTTTTCTCCTGTAAGGCCCACCTTCAACTGTTTCTGAGACTTGTGCATTAGCAATATTTGAAGAAATTGCGGCCATTCTCTTCTTTTGTGCAGACAGGCCAGAGGCACTAATCTTTAAAGTCGTTAATAAATCCATAAATCACCTACCTCTCTGTGCTTATCGCGTATTTTTTGAGAGCAATTTTTTTGTTCAATAATTGTATTGTTGCATCATACATAATTTTGTTTTCGGCCATCAGGGCCATTTCTTTTTCACGATCGACATTATTGTCATCTTCAGAAACAATACCATTACTTTCTTCGTAAATTTCAGGAGAGAGAGTATCAAACCCTCCACTCCCAACGTTATAATGTTTATCGGAGGTCACATTCATACGTTTCAAATCTTCTACATCGATAGCATCAGCAAGTGCATCCTCGAAGTCGAGGCGCTTAGTTTTGTAGCCAGGCGTTTCAGCATTAGCAATATTGGCCGACAGGATTTCTTGCCTCATTTGCCTATACTTAATCGCCATGGCCAGAGTTTTTAGTGTGACACTATCACCTTTCATTTTATTACCTTAAGTTAATAAAATATGAACTTCCAGAATTTCTGTATTCATTAATTTTATTTCTAAGTGTTCGAATAGACACACCAAGAATTTTTGCAGCTTGAGTTCTATTTTCACTTGTATGTATTAATGCTTTTTTAATTAATAATTTTTCTGCTTCCTTCAAAGACATCAAACGAATTCCTTCGTTTTCCTCATCTTCAAATGTTTCAGATGTTTTCTTATCTCCAATTGAAAGAACTTCATCGTTAATTTCAGATCCTTCCATATTATTGACAGTATTTTCGAGTACAGAAAAAAGTTCTTTAATATTGTGAGTCCAATAGTGAGACATCATTTTCGTTAATGTATCTCTGTTGATTGTTAGATTCTCACCTAACTCTTCTGATTTTCTTACTAAGAATTTCTGAATTAATATTTCAATATCCTCAACTCTATCTCTTAAAGGAGAAAGTGTAATTTGGTTTGATGAAATAAGAGTATACAGACCGCGATAAAATCTACCAGAACCAACAAGTTTGGAAAGATTTTTTGTAGTTGTTGCAATTAATCTCACATCAATATCATAATCTTCTAGTTCAGAAAGAATTTTGTGAAGTCTTCTTTGAAAATCTTCATCAAGTGCATCAACATTTGAAAAAACAACCGTTCCACCGTTTGCATCTTCTAAGACACCTCTAACAAATTTACCATTTTCCTCTCTATACCCAAGAATTAAATTCTCTACAGTCTTTGGATCTTGAGAACAATCACAAAATAAAATCTTTTTTGTAGCTCGTGCTGATTGCTGATGGATAAACTTCGCCAATGTTTTTTTACCTGTTCCACTTTCACCTACAACAAGCACCGTAGCTTTCGATACAGAAATATTCTTGGCCATATTGATGGACTTTTGAATTTTCTGATCTCTCCCAAAAAGTTCTAAATTAATTGTTTCCATTTGACCTCCTGTCAATATAACTCAATCCTTGAGCCTTATATTTTTTCTTTTATTTTCATGAGACCGATTTCTGATTTCACCATTTCCTTGATATAAGATGAAGTAGAAGCGTTCTCGAGTAAATTGTTAAATAATTTCTTACCTTCCTCGTCTTTTTTATTGCGTATGTATGTTACTCCGAGCAAATAATTCAATCGATCAGCGTACATAGTTTTGGGTTCATCTCCTAAAAATTTAGCTATATCTTTTTCCAAGACCAAATTCTGATCAGGTTTATTTTCTGAATAGACCATTTCAAATTTTAAATATAGTGCTCTTTCTTTTACATTTCTTATGTAAGGATTTTTCTTTTGATATTCAGACATATCTTCTAGAAGTGCATCAACTGACCTCTTAAATTTTTCACTCTCACCTAACTCATATAATGAGTTTGTATAGGCCCATAACAAGTCTGCTGATTCTTGAGGATCTTTAAATATATTTTTGTCTGATTTTACTAAGAATGTTTCAAAGTTTTTGATAGCTTCTTTATAATTTTTCTTATTGAATTCAGTTAGCCCTTTATAATAGAAATATTGTTTGTACTGATTTCCCATTTTTTCTAAGATTTCTTCTACTTTTTTATAATTCTTCAAAGCAAGATGCTTGGCCAAGTTAAGTTCATTAATAATGTTTTCAAAATTCTGAGTTTTTTCTCTTTTAACCCAAATTGGATAGGTCTTAACTGACTGGACAGAATCTAATTTGAGGTTTGAGATCAACCTTTCTAAACCTTCATATAAAGACATTCTTATGTACGATCTTCCAACAATATTATTGAGCACAGGATCGAGGGCCACCTTATTTATATATTTTGTTTTATAAATTTCCCATACTTTTAATACTTTTGCATAATCCATTTTTTCATATGAGTTTTTTATCAGTCCATAAACAATTTCAGCTCCATCTGCCTCAAAAACTCTCTTTTCAGATGGAATCATTGAATCAACAGGAATGATATTTAAATACGCTAAAGCATCATTATAATTTTGATCTATTATAAAAAGCCTTAATCTTGTCAACCATAATAGTTTTAAAATATTTCTGTCTTTGATTTTCGTGTTATTTTTTTCAAAATTTAAAAAGGTTCTTATCTGCTTGTCATCATTAGTTAAGTCAATTTTTCTTAAATTTGTTATAGCAATATATCTTAAGATTGCTTCCGTTTTTATTTGATTACTCTGCGATCTATTAACTGTATTTTTGTATAATTCTGTAGTTTCTAATATCGGTTTTTCTAAAAACTCATAACAAAGAGCTATTCTCAATCTCGCTTCTTCACTCTTTGTTGTATATGAGTAGTGTTTAATAAATTTATCAAACAATGGAATTGCTTCATTATACTTAGCTTCTCTAAAATATGCTTCAGCTACATTGAAATATATTGAAGCGAATGTTTCCCCTGAAATACTATTTTTTTGTGATTCATAAAATTTAATTAGCTCATTAGTATCATCCATTTTCAAAAGTGCATAACTTTGATAGGCCAAAAACTCTTGTTTACTTATTATTTTTTTGAATATCTTATCATTCATTAGATCTTTAAGTTTTGAAATTTGATTCAATTTTCCTAAATTAAACAAGATCATCCTAGAAGCATATTCTGATTCTTCAATGTCAAAACTTTTTCTAGTAATGACAAAAAGTTTTTTTGAATTTTTTAAGGCGCTCACATAATCTTGCTTATGAATATCGTAATTTAATAAATATTTCAAAATTCCTTTTTTCATATCATAATTTTGCGTTCTAGCAGCAATGCTTTTAAGCATTGTAATCCCCATTTTCTCTTGTGCATTATTTGGTGTCTTGAAATTTATTCTTAAGATTGCATTTGATTTTAAATATTCAGTAAAATCTCTATCCGCAAAATTATATTTTTCGTTAAACATGTTGATCGAGTTATACATTAATCCATATTTTTCTTTTCGATACAAGTTGATTGTAAGCTGTAGATGAGATTCCATATCACTTTGTGTGTACTCTCTATTTTTAATAGGATAAAAAAATTCAGGTGTTTTTCTTATAACATCTACAATTATTTTAGGATCAGGTGATAGTGGTTCATAATCCCATACAAAGGGACCCCCATATCGGAAATCCCGATGTGTTTCATTTTTTTGCTTTCTTGGATATTCTTTATAGTTTTCTTTTAGAAGGATTTCTTTTTTTTCCGTGATAGTAGGAAGTGCCACTTTTTCTACAATCTTTTTTTCATCTTGTTTTTTAATGCTTGCTTCTACCTTAGATACTTTTTTTTCATCTATCCAAAAATCAAGCACATAAGATTTTTCACCCTTCCTATAAAATGAAAATACATCAACGGCCTCATTTGTAAGTTTGACTATTATTGATTGTGTTTTGGACTCATTATTTGAGATTACTTTATTGATTGATTTTATATATTTTGGAACCAGTTGAAACTTATTGATTTCATCATAAACAGAACTAATTATATCAGTTTTGATGGACTTGATTTCTAGGACATCATTTTTTTTATCAATTAATAAAAAGTCCTTATCGAAGTTAAACTTCCATCTTAAATGTGTATTGTACTCTTCTTGATTTCCTATGGAGGCAAAAGTTTCTATAGAGAGAAACATGAACAGACAAGCTGTGAAATTGAATGTCAATTTTTTGATACTCATCATAAGAGAGAAACTTCCTGTTTCACTTTATTCTTAAGCCCTTTGTGCATCCTGACAAAGGTCTCACAAGTATATTCTAACCGCATTTAAGTTTTTTAAAAGGAAAATTTTTCTTAAGGAATTTTTTTCCAAACAATATTTTGACACTTTTGTTAATTTTTCAAATTTTCGAATTTTTCTCAGCTTTTAGGCATAATTTGCCGATGAATAACTGAATTAAAACTTGGAGACCATAAGGTTGAAAAAAGCTCTTTTCCTACCCCTCTTTTTCCTCTTAATTTCAGCATCTTGCAGTTTTTTGCTAAGTGATGACCCTGCCGATTTTAAAGATAAACAACTTAGTATAAAACGATCCCCAAGCTCAAATTGGATTCCCATTGAAAAAGGCAGAAGTGATTACGCTTACTTAAATAACGAATCAAAATCAATTGTTGTCATTAATAGTCTGTGTAAAAAATACAACTATTCTGATCATAAACAACTTATGGACAATATGTTCTCTGGAGTAGAAAAGGAAATTATTGAAACAAAAGAAGATAAAATTCATCAAGTACTCGCATCTATATTAACTGTTAGTATCAAAGTCGATGGCGAGCGCAGATTTGTAAAAACAATTTTATTTCGCAAAAATTATTGCATCTATGATGCTTATTTAATAAGTACTAGCTTGGAATTTTTAGAACACGACTCTCCAGCTTTATTTAATTACGTAGAAAATATGGCAATTTGATTCACCTATACTCACCTTCTGTCCCCTCGTAAAATAGAACAAATATCTAATAATGAGGAAATTCAAATGCAGATATTATCCACTAAGGATATTCCCATTTATAATCTCAAAAAAAGATTATTAAGATTATTTTATTTTATCGGTGAACTATTTTATCTTTTTCTAGATATTCTAAAGTGCTCTTTTAGTAGACCCTTTTATTTTTACCGAGTTATTGAACAGATCGTCTCTCTCGGAGTCCAATCGATTTCAATCACTGTTGTCATTGGCTTTGCAATGGGCACAGTTATGACTTTAAATTTTGGTTATGGACTATCAAAATTTGGAGGAACACTTTATGTACCAGGGATTGTTTCTCTATCAATTCTAAGAGAAATGGCCCCTATATTCACCTCTCTTCTCGTTGCCGGCCGAATCGGTTCTGGGATGGCCGCAGAAATTGGATCAATGAATGTCAATCAACAAGTTGATGCAATTAGGGCCATGGGAACCTCTCCCATACGGGTACTTGTTGTCCCTAGATTTTGGGCATCTGTCATCTCCCTTCCTCTTTTAACAGGATTGGCAGGTTTTTTAGGATTAGTTGGTGGAGCAATCATCGCAAACGGTGAATTTCAAATTCCTCCACCCTTTTACATAAACAAAGTCATTGAAATCGTAAAGATTCATGACTTCGCAAGTGGTTTACTTAAAACAAGTATCTTTGGAGGAATTATCGCTGTTGTAGGCTGCTATAAAGGGCTTAGAACTAAAGATGGGACGAGAGGTGTTGGTGAATCTACTACCTACGTTGTTGTTATTAGTTCAATCATTATACTTATAACCAATTTTTTCTTAAGCAAACTCTTTTTTCTATTTTGGTTACAGTAATGAAAGAAAATATATTAAACTTAGTAGATGTCTATAAAAGTTTTGGAAATAATCACATTCATCAAGGAGTCTCCCTCCACGTAAAAAAAGGTGAAAGTCTAGGGCTACTCGGAGGATCTGGAACTGGAAAAAGTGTACTTCTTCGATCAATAATAGGACTCGAAAAAATTGATCAAGGCCAGATTTATTATCATGATGAAAGGATAGACAATTTAAATGAGGTGGAGTTAATTCCTTATAGATTAAAAATTTCATATTCGTTTCAAAGTGGTGCTTTATTTGATTCATCAAATGTATTCGATAATCTCGCCTATCCACTTTACGAGCATACAAAAATGTCTCAAGTAGAAATTAATAACAAAGTCTCTCAAATGCTAGAGATGGTTGATCTTGCGGGAAAAGAATATCTCATGCCTTCTGATCTTTCAGGAGGAATGAGAAAAAGAGTTGGAATGGCCAGATCAATGATCTTAAATCCAGAAATTATTCTTTATGATGAACCCACTGCGGGACTAGATCCAGCAAATGCAAAAAATGTTATTCATATAATGAAAAATTTAAAAAAATTGGGACAATCTTCAATTTTTGTCACTCATGAAATTCCTGCAGCAATAGATTTTTGTGATCGAATTGTCGTTTTGGATAGTGGAAAAGTTATTTTCAACGACACACCCGATGCCTTTTTAAACGAAAAAAATCCAATCATAAAAGAGTTCATTTCAAACGAGGGGTATTAAGATGAGACCTGAAGACAAGCAAAATGTATTTATCTCAGGAATCTTTCTGTGTTTTCTATTTATATTATGCGGAATTATTATAAGTATGTTGGGAAAAGACCAGGCGTTCTTCGAAGGACAATCAGCAATTAAGACATACGTCAAAAATGCCCAAAATCTAAAAATTGGAGCAGCTGTTCAGTTAAAAGGAATACGAGTAGGAACGTTAGAAAGCATTGAATTCATCGAACTTAATAAAATAGAGCTTATTTTAAAAATTAAAAGTAAATATCTGAATTGGATAAGAAAAGATAGCTATATAGAAGTAAAAACTCAGGGTGTATTAGGCGATAAACTTCTTGAAATATTAGGCGGTACAACTGATTCTGTTGCCATGAATGATGGAGATATCATTGAAACATTAGACCAAAACTCATTTGATAAACTTCTTAATAGAGGCGAAGACATTATGGTCACAGCTGATCGTCTCTTAAAAAAGCTTGATATTATTTTTTCAAACGTGGACGAGCAAACTGTTGCTATTTCATTTAAAAACTTAGAGAAATCTTTAGAAACTCTAAATAATACAGTTAAGCAGTTAAATGTGAAAAACTTAAATAAATCTTTTGCAAACATGGAAAAAGTATCAAAACATCTTGAATTTATGGGGGCAAGAATCAATGAGGGCCCAGGTACCTTGCATTCACTAATCTACGATCGAACTGTTTATGATGACCTTCAAACACTACTTGGAGGAGCAAAGAGAAACAAAGTACTGAAATACTTTTTGAGAGAATCAATCAAAAAGGCCGAGAATAATTAGTTATTACCTACCTAATTTGGAGACAGGTTCAAAAGTCTTGTTGAATGCCTTGAGAATTGAAACAAAATTTCCTTGATTGTATTCACTATTTATATATTCAATATTATCAATTAATAACTTTAAATTAGGCCAGCTTGAAAATATTCTGGCCGTAAAATCCACAGATAAAATAAATAAACAAATTAATTGCGGTTGTTTTGAAGCGTCCACTTGATAAATAATAGATTTTCCATTCGGCCTTTCATGATGCATTTTTATCATTTTATCTAAATCAGATGACATTGTACTAGATTTAGAAAGTGCAGTGATCGCCTTATTAATATGTTCCTTTACCTCAAGAACTTCTTGATTTGATAAATTGTGTTCATGATAATTTTCAATTCTTGATAGTTTTTCGTTATCTAAAAAGGAATCGTGCAAAAGTGAAGCAATACCTAGCTTTTTATAAGACTCACTATTTACCCATGAGCAGTTTTTTGCAATTGAAAATGCGATATAAGAAGTCAGTAATGACTTTTCATATATATAATTTTCACCTTTAATCATCTCATTGAGTATATCGAAAAGTGATTTTTCTTTTTTCTCTAAAAAATTCAAATTAGACTGTGTAATCTTATCGGCCTCTTGAATAACCGAATCATCAATCCCAAGTTGTAAAACCATTTCTTTTACTTTTTCAGCAGCAGATAAACTTTCGTTTACTTTAAATTGAAATACTTTTTGTACTTTTTGCCATAGTCTCAAATCACCTTTTTGAACATAAAGAAATTCAACACCTCTATTATTGTATTTATCATATAGCTCAGCACATACATGGTCTCCTGCATTGCCAATTTTTACAAATTTACTATCTGTCATTTTAAGATATAAATGAGTAGGTAGGTCTTCAAAATTTTGTAATCTCATTATTTCTAATTCTTCGTATTCTTCCATATGAAAGCTTCCTCTAAGTAGCAAAAACTTAAAAATTAAGCTGATTATATCGTATCTTCAAAATAAAAAATAGTTTTAATAGAATTGAATTTTTTGTTCGCAAATTTTACAAATCTAAGAGGGGAGATCGTTCATTTTTTTTAATTTTTTCGATAAGAGTCGTTCTATTGAGACCAAGTAGTTTAGAGGCCTGATTTTTATTTCCATTTGTTCTTTTTAGCGCCTGATCAATAAAACTTTTCTCTAACTCAACTACAAATTTTTTAAGATTTACTCCCTCCTGGGGAAGTTCAAAATCAAATAACTCAAACCCCGACTGAGTACCTAAAAATTTTCGAGGTAGATCAGCAAGAGATATCGTATTGCCACCTTTGAGAATGACCAGTCTTTCAATAAGGTTTTCTAATTCTCTAACATTTCCTGGCCAATCGTAATCATATAGACAATCAAGAGCATCTTTTTCAAAAGAAATATTATTACTACCATCCGCACTTACATATCTATTCAGAAAATGACCAATTAAAATTGAGATATCATCTTTTCTCTCGGCCAAGCTTGGGATTGTAATAGGAATGACATTGAGTCGATAAAAGAGATCTTCCCTAAACTCCCCCCTGGAGACACTTTCTTCCAGATTTCTGTGAGTTGCTGTAATAATTCGGACATCGATTGGAATTGATTGACTTCCACCCACAGGCTCAACTTCACGTCCCTGTAGAACGCGCAATAATTTAACTTGCAAAATCAAAGGCATATCACCAATTTCATCAAGAAAAATTGATCCTGTATTTGCGAGTTCAAACTTTCCTTTTCTATCTGATATTGCACCAGTAAAAGCACCTTTTTTATGCCCAAAAAGTTCACTTTCAAGAAGTTCACCTGGAATCGCACCACAATTTACAGAAACTAAAGGTCGACTGGCCCTTAAGGACAAATTATGAAGTGCCTTAGCAACTAATTCTTTTCCTGTCCCAGATGCTCCTGAGATAAATACAGTAGAATCAGATTGAGAAACCTTCTCTATTCGCTCAAATACTTTTTTCATCTTTTTTGAACGACCAACTATTCCACAAAAGAAATCTTCTTTTTTTGGCATTTCAATTAATTTTAAAGAATCACTTCGCGGATTATCCACATTTGAGAATTTTACATTTTCGGACTTATTAAAAAAATCCTCAGAAATACTTAACTCCTCATAAAAAGCTCGCTTTAAAAGATCAAGTAAATGAGAAATTTCAAAAGGTTTTGTCAGATAGTGAAATACACCTTTTTTTGTGGCCAGAATTGCTGTTTCAACTGAAGCAAACCCTGTCATTGCAATAGCAGTGAAACGGATGGATCTTTCTTTTAAAATATCTATAAGCTTAAGGCCATCAATTGCCTGTGAAAAACTGATATCAGTAAGTAAACAATATGAACGATCTGTTTCAAAATTGTAGTCCAAACAAGAAAGAGGATCTGCAAACGTCCTAACATTTAATCCCATTTTTTTCTCAATGATTTTTTTTAAAGAATTTCTCAGATTATCTTCATCTTCAACAATGATCACTTCCGGAATTTGAAATAAGTGATCTTGATTATCTTTTAATTTTTCTGGTTGTCCGAAATTACTGTATAAGAATTGATAATCTTCCATGTAAGGCCGTATACTCCTAGTGCCAAAGAATAACACCTTATATAGACTACACTAAATAAATTATTGGTGTCAATTTTCTAACACTAGGAAAAAATCAACTTATATTTGATGAAAAAACCATATGAGATTATCAACAGCAGCGTCAGGGCCACCACCAATTAAGTAATAAAGTAGTGAAATAAAACAAAATACACCAAAAACAAAAAAGGTAACTGAAACTTTTTTGAAAGATTTTAACCAATAAATATAACTAAACTCAGCTGAAATCATTCCAAAAGGTACGGCCCAATAGGGTGTATGTTTTATGATAAAATAGACTATATCCATCAATTATCCTGAATGAGTGTCTATTCCAATTGTCGCGTAAATTACAAGTAAATTAAAGGTGGGAAAAAGGTGAAGGAAGGCCCGTATGAAGACCTTCCTTTTCAACTTATTTAACAATAAGATTTTAATTCTTCAATTTTATCGAGTCTTTCCCAATTAAAACCATTGGAGGTCTCACGCCCAAAGTGCCCATAAGCAGCAGTTTGTGAATAAATAGGTCTCAATAAATCTAGTCTTTCAATAATTGCTTTAGGTCTCATATCAAAGACTTTATTAACAGCTTCATTAATTTTATTCACAGAAACTTTTTCTGTGCCAAATGTATCAACTAAAAACGACATTGGTTGAGCAACACCGATAGCATAGGCAACTTGTACAAGTGCTCTATCAGCAAGACCTGCAGCAACGATGTGTTTAGCAACATGTCTTGTGGCATAAGCGGCAGATCTATCTACCTTAGATGGATCTTTACCAGAAAATGCACCACCACCGTGAGCTCCATGTCCACCGTAAGTATCAACAATTATCTTACGTCCAGTAAGACCAGCATCTCCCATTGGGCCACCAATTACAAATCGACCGGTTGGGTTAATAAAAATTTTAGTTTCATTATCTATAAGCTCACTTGGAACTATTTTATTGATAACTTCTTCTCTAATTGCCTCTTGTACTTGTTTAAGAGTAACTTCTTCAGCATGCTGAGTAGAAAGGACAATAGCATCTAGCCTTGAAACTTTACCATCTACGTACTGGGCAGAGACTTGAGTCTTACCATCAGCTCTTAACCATGGGAGTGTACCATTTTTTCTAACGTCACTTAATCTCTTAGCTAGTCTGTGAGATAGATCAATCGTAAGAGGCATAAAGTTAGTCGTTTCATTTATGGCATAACCAAACATAAGGCCCTGATCTCCGGCCCCCTGCTCATTATATGAACCTTCATTTTCGTTTACTCCTTGAGCAATATCTGGAGATTGCTTATCAAGGGCAACAAGTACAGAACATGTATCGCAATCAAAACCTTTATCAGAGTGATCGTATCCAATGTCTCTAATTTTCTCACGTACAATTTTTTGAAAATCTACCTGCGCGTTTGTGGTCACTTCACCAGCAAGAATAACCATTCCGGTACTTATCATAGTCTCGCAAGCTACTCTTGATTTTGGATCTTGTCCCAACATGGCATCTAAAACAGCGTCACTAATTTGGTCGGCCATCTTATCAGGGTGACCTTCAGTAACTGACTCTGAAGTAAAAACATAATCTTTCAACATTAACGCACCTCCCCCGTGACTAAATAAAAAAACTAAATAAATATTACACTATCTAATTGCACAGAACTTACACCATGCCTTCTTACTCGGCAAGTAAATTCAAACCATCGTTCATTGCTCTACATGAGTATTTTCAGGGCCCTTTTTGAAATAACGAAAATGGTGACGATTTCGATATTTATAAAAAGTTTTAGTTTGCGGATAATATGCGTATTTGTTATTTTTAATCTCAACAACTTTGAAAATTTTTCCATTGGGATCAATGAAATGATAGTAATACTCATATTTTTTTCTGTCATAGAGGTTAGAGAGCCTTTTAGAGTTTTTTATTTCATTTCCCGCTCTTTCAGGAATTGGAAGATAATCAACCCATAATCCAGACATATCTATCCTACCAAGCATTCCTCCACGTGAGAAATACCTGAGTCCTTTGAAATCATAATTAGGAGATCTTAGAAGCTTCAGTGCTAAATTTAAGTTTTCTTTTCTTAAAAACCTAGAAACTCTCGTTTTAGAGGGACAATAAATTCGAAGATTGCCATTAATAAAATAATAGGTAAATGAAAACTCGCCTTCTTTAAAAAGTACGTTGAGCCAAGGGTATTCATTATATTTTTCAATCCCTCTATTTATCAAATATTCAAGAATGCTATCTTCTTTTGAAAGTTGATTATAAAACTTTATCTCAGATCTATTGATAACAACTTGAAGAACATCTTTTCTCTCTAATGCATCTTCACCATCAATCCGTCCCACTTCATTATAAAGAATCGTTGATAAAGAATATAATGCTCTATTTAAGAGTGTTTGTTTTGACCAAAACTCAAATGATTCAGCTTGTTTTAATAAAGAATATTCCTTGAGGTTTTTGCGAGAATGAGCTTTTTCGAGAGAGAGCATTTTTCTAAGCTTTAGGCCTTCTTCATCGTTTTTGAGAAGTGAACTATAAAATACGTATGCTCCGGCCGTTCTTCTTTGCCATTCAAGTAATCTTTCTAAAATTTTTCGTTGTCCACGTTTTAGTTGAGAAGTAATTTTGTCTAAAACATAAACAACATCTGATCTGATATCTTCACTTAAAAAATCTTCTTTCTGTTCTAATTTTAAAAATAAAGCGTTGATTGAAGTTCTTAGAAACATATCACTACGTGAATGATCTTTATCTTGTGCTCCGTCTTCATAGATTTTTCTTACAAAGTAGATCATGTTACCCTCTGATTTTCCTACTTTATCATTTCTATGTTTTAGAGAATCGTACTTCCGTCTAAGCTCGAGATGGTCGACGGGAAATTTAAATGTTTGTAAAAATGTAAGTCTTTCAAGAAAAGATCGTAATTTGATTCTAAATTTTTCATACAAAGGCCCAGAGTTTCTTAGGACTTGATCTTTTATAGTTAAGTCATTCTCATCAAAATACTGTTCTTTCAAATCAAGTAATTCAGATATTAATATTTCTAAATCTTTAATTTCAACAAAATAATTTTTTAATGTTGTAATCTTTTCGAATTTTGCTATTTCGTTTTTTATCCATTTTTCTTTTTCAATAATCATTCTAATATGAAGTTCTACAACTTTTGTGTCGATATTATCTTCATAATCTATGGGAGTATAATAGCCACCACTATTAAATTTTTTAAAAAGATCCCAATACCTTGGTTCAACATCTGCAGGGCATACTTCTTGTGAGAACTCAGTATGGAGTTTTAAATAATTATCAATAATCTCAGTATCTTTGCCTTTGATTGGGATAATTCCAAAGGCGCTAGAATACAATAAATGAAATATTATAAGTTTTTTAAGCATGTTGAAGTTGATTAACAAAGTCTGATTGCCAAAGTCCAAGGCAAGTTCCATTACTCATTACACAAATTAAATTATCAGAACTCGTTCTTTGATCTATTTCACTTAAGAGTTCGTCAACACTTGTCACACTTACGGCATCTTTTCCTTTATTTTTCAAAGCTGTAGTTAATTTACTCACATCAAGTTGTTTGGCCCAAGTCACACTGGTTTTGATTTGAGGTGTAGCAATGATTACTTTGTTAACCTCATCAAAACAATTTTCAAATTCATTTTGAAAAATATCACTTCGTCCAGTTGCTGATGCAGGCTCTATTACAGCGACAATATTTTTACCCGGAAATCTTCTTTTTAATCCATTTAAAGTCATTGATATGGCCCTCGGATGATGGGCAAAATCATCTATGACAAGAGAGTTTTTATATGTTCCTCTCACTTCTTGCCTTCGCTTTACTTGAGCTAAATTCTTTACGGCCTCTGTCACTTTCTTCACTTCAAAACCTTCACTGAGGCAAAATAAGATCACTGCAGTTAGATTTAATATATTATGATCGCCATGTAAGTTTGTTGTAAATTCAATTTTTTTCTCATTGAATTCGAGTACGAATCTTGTCCCTTTATCATTATGTTCAATAATCTTAGGCGAAATTTCTAGGTTTCCATATTTTAAAATTGTCTTAGCTACTGCATCTTTTAAAATTTCACAAATGCCAGGATATGTTTCATTATAGATTAACGAATGATCTACAACTTCAAAAATTGCTTTAAACTCATCTTGGATTTGATTTAAATTTTGATAAATATCGGCATGATCAAATTCTAGCGACGTTACGATGAGATTATTGATATTATATAATCTAAATTTTGCAAACTTTTCAAAATAAGCGCTATCGTATTCATCTGATTCTATAAGAAAGTAATCTTCTCCTAAAAGCGAAGATGGCCTTCCTTCAATAACTCCACCAATTAAATAACCTGGTTTCTTACCAAGTTTTTCAAGAATCTGTGTAAGATAATATGTTGTCGTCGTCTTTCCATGTGTTCCTGAAATTCCAACTACATTTCTCTGTGCCAGAACAAAAGAACCAATGGTTGCAGGAAAAGAAGCAAAAGGAACTCCACACTCTTCAATAAGTCTAGCATGTTCACTCTTTCTATGGACTGCATTGCCCACAACAATGAGATCATATTCCTGCAATGTTTCACGAGTAACATCCTCAACTTTGCAAGTGGGAATAGACATTTTAATCAAATAATCACTCATGGGAGGATAAAAATTATAATCACACCCCCCAACATCATAACCGGCCTCACGTAGTAAACACGCGGCGGCCCCCATACCTGTACCACATATTCTAAAAAAGAAGATTTTTTTTACTTCTTTTTTCATTTTAACTAGATCTTCCTGACTTTTTTTATTAGTTAAATCCATTTGCCACCAATTTGATCATACATGTTGTGTTATCTTACATTTTCCAGATCATTTCGCCAATGGCCCTCCGCAAATGATTTAGGCCCCCTCGATCGTACCAAAAATTTTTAGTAGCGTTGCTTAGAATAATACTTCCTCTATCTTTTTGACAATCTATCCATATTGAAGTTCCTGTAAAGCCTAAATGTCCAAAAGTCTCCAATGAGCAACCTTTACCGGCCAATGTCTCTTCAGGTGAACTAATCGTATCCCAACCATAAATAAAACGTCCGTGTTTTTGCTCAAAAAAAGTTTTCATTTTCTGGTTGAGTTTAATCTTCTTGTTGGCCTGAATTAAAAAATCACATAGTGAAGAGATTGAAGAAAAAAGACCCGCATGTGAAATCTTCTGCTGCAAATAATAGGCATTATCATCATGAACTACACCTTGGATAATTTTTCCTTTTCTCATCCCTGTTATAACACATTTCTCTTTTTGATCAGCATTTAACTCAGTCCAGTGAGTTACTTCTTTGTTCGAATATTTTTCAACAAAACTGTAAACAGAATGACCAATTTCTTCTTCAATTAAAATCTGTGCCAACAAAGAAGAATAATCTGAATAACTTGTAGGAGAACTTATAAGCTTATAACCAAGAAGTTGTTCTCTCCAAGTCGTTTTAGAAAGTCTTCCCCCGATAGGAACACCCATTGTGTGATTAAGAAGTCCAAATATTTTTTTATTTTTGATTTTATCCAAGTTTGAAATAACACTTAAAGAATTTGTTAATGGTTTTGTAAGACTGGCCAGATCATAAATCAGATAGGGACTAGAGTGCCACTGGCCCTTACTGTATTCAAAACATTTAGAAGTACCTTTTTTAAAATCAAGCACTCCAACAGCAATACTGTCAAAGTGCTGATTTTTCATTAGTTTTTCAATCAGTTTTTTCATTGAAGATTTACTGCAGCTTGAGCTGCTGCAAGTCTCGCAATAGGTACCCTGTAAGGAGAGCAACTCACATAATCTAGGCCTGCCTTATGACAAAACTCAATTGATTTTGGATCTCCCCCATGTTCTCCACAAATTCCAATATGCATATTAGGATTTGTTTTCTTACCTTCTTTGGTAGCATGTTCAACCAAAAACCCTACTCCTTCAGTATCTATTGAAATAAATGGATCAACGGCCAATATCCCCTGATGTTCATACTCAGTCAAAAACTTACCAGCATCATCTCGAGATAGTCCAAAAGTTGTTTGAGTTAAATCATTCGTTCCAAAGGAGAAAAAGTCAGCATCTTTGGCGATTTCAGCAGCAGTAATGGCCGCTCTTGGGAGCTCTATCATAGTTCCAAGCTTGAAATTAACTTCTTTCTTTTTTTCCTTAAAGACTTCTTTAATTGTCTTCAATGAAACTTCTTTAAGTAAGATAAGCTCTTTACCGATGGCCACTAAAGGAATCATAATTTCAGGTTTAACTTCTATACCTTGCCCACTGGCATCGATGGCCGCTTCCATAATTGCTCTCACTTGCATAGTGTAGATTTCTGGATAGGTAATACCTAATCTGCACCCTCTATGTCCAAGCATTGGATTAAATTCATGAAGTGCTGATTCTCGCCTATTTATTTCCTCAATTGATACTTTCAAACCGTTTGCTAACTCTTGCTTTTCTTCAATAGTATGAGGCATAAACTCATGTAAAGGTGGATCAAGTAATCTAATATTAACAGGCCTTCCGTTCATGACTTTAAAAATTCCAAGAAAATCTTCTCTCTGAAAAGGAAGTAATTTTTCAATGGCCTTACATCTTCCTTCTTTATCCTTTGAAAAAATCATTTCTCTTACAGATAAAATTCGCTCGGCCTCAAAAAACATATGTTCAGTCCTACACAGTCCTATACCTTCTGCTCCAAATTTAATAGCTACCTCACTATCATGAGGATTATCTGCATTTGTTCGGATTTTAAGTTTTCTAACTTCATCGGCCCAAGACATATACTTAGCAAAGTCAGGAGAAATTTCTGCATCTATCGTAGGAACGAGTCCATCTAAAACTTCTCCACTTGAACCGTCAATTGTGAGTAGATCCCCCTCTTTAAAAGTTCTACCATTAATCACAAGCGTCTTCTCATTTTGATTGATAACGAGTTCAGTACATCCGGCCACACATGTTTTTCCCATTCCTCTGGCCACAACAGCTGCATGCGAAGTCATACCACCTCGCGCGGTTAGAATTCCCTCGGCCGCAACCATTCCCGCTATATCTTCAGGACTTGTTTCCTGCCTTACAAGTAAAACTTTCTTTCCACCTTCAGCAAAACTATGAGCTTGCTCTGAAGAAAAAACAATTTCACCTCCAGCTGCCCCTGGAGAGGCCGGTAGTCCTTTTGCTAAAACTTTCTTTGTTGCTTTAGGATCAAGCCTTGGATGCAGTAATTGGTTCAAATCATCAGGTGCAATTCTAAGTAGGGCCTCATTCTTGGAGATAATTCCTTCCTCTACAAGGTCAGTTGCAATTTTAATGGCCGCAGCAGTTGTTCTTTTTCCATTTCTCGTCTGCAAAATAAAAAGTTTACTTTTTTCTATCGTAAACTCAATGTCTTGCATATCTTTGTAATGAGACTCAAGTTTCATGTACAACTCTACTAATTCATCATACATTTTAGGTTGTACCTCACTTAACGTTTTTAAATTTTTGTTGGAGTCATTTTTAGACTCTTCATTAATTGGTGCAGGTGTTCTGATTCCAGCAACAACATCTTCCCCTTGAGCGTTCATGAGATATTCACCAAAAAATCTCTTATCCCCAGTTGAAGGATCCCTCGTGAAACAAACTCCTGTCCCTGAATCTTCACCCATATTTCCAAACACCATGCTTTGAACATTTACCGCTGTTCCCCAATTCCCTGGAATATTGTTAATTTCCCGATATTTGATAGCTCTTGGATTATTCCATGATTTAAAAACTGCAGCAATCGCTTGCCAAAGTTGATCATAGGGATCAATAGGAAAGGACTTACCACTTTCTTCCAAAATTGTTCTACGATAAACTGCAACTAAATCTTGCCAGTCTTCAGCTGTTAGTTCCGTATCTTCTCTGGCCCCGCGCGCTTCCTTTAAATCTTCAAGTGAATGTTCAAGTACTGAAGTATTAAAACCCATCACTACGTTTGCATACATTTGTATGAATCTTCGATACGAGTCCCAAGCAAATCTTGGATTTCCAGTTAACTTGGCCACTCCGGCAACTGTCTCATCATTCATTCCTAGATTTAAAACTGTATCCATCATCCCCGGCATTGAGACCCGAGCACCTGATCGAACTGAGAACAAAAGTGGATTACTACTATCCCCAAATTTTTTACCAGTTTGTTTCTCAACTTCTTTAATCGCATCTAAAATTTGATTGCGGATTTCTTCAGATATTTTTTGATCATTTTTTTCAAAATCAAGACAGGCCTCTGTACTGACAGTTAAACCAGGAGGAACTGGTAAACCCAAAGAGGACATCTCTGCAAGATTGGCCCCTTTTCCTCCTAAAATATTTTTCATTCCGCGATTGCCATCAGTGTTTTTAGCATTAAATCGATAAACCCACTTGTCACTCATACAAACCTCTTTATAAAAAAAAAGGCCCACATACGTGGGCCTTATATAGTAAACTATTTTGTCTATGATTAGTTTAATTTGCGATTCAAATAGTTGACAAGCTCTGAGATAGAAACCCTTTCTTGGGACATCGTATCCCTATCTCTTACTGTAACAGCATTATCTTCAAGCGTATCAAAATCAAAAGTTACGCAAAAAGGAGTTCCGATTTCATCTTGTCTTCTGTAACGCTTACCAATCGTACCCGCCAGGTCATATTCTGCCCTAAAATGCTTTTGAATGTCATTGAATAATTTCTTAGCTTCGGTATCAAGTTTTTTGACCAATGGAAGGATTGCCACTTTTATAGGGGCCAACGCTGGGTGAAATTTCATCACAACTCTTTCTTTTTCTTTATCACCTTCATTTTCAAGTCTGTATGCATCGCACATCAAAGCGAGAAGTGATCTATCACAACCTACAGAAGTTTCGATCACATAAGGTAAGTATTTTTCATTCGTTCCTTGATCTGTGTAGAGAAGATTTTTACCAGAGAATTCTTGATGTTGCTTCAAGTCAAAATCAGTTCGTGAATGAATTCCTTCCATCTCTCCCCAGCCATGAGGAAATTCATATTCGATATCGACAGCAGCATCAGCGTAGTGGGCCAACTCATCTGGCCCATGAGGGGCCCAACGTAATTTTTCTGCTCGCATTCCATTATTTAAATGCCATTGCCATCTAGTTTCTCTCCAAAGTTCCATTGATTCTTTTTGTGACCCTGGTTTTACAAAATATTGCATCTCCATTTGTTCAAATTCTCTTGTTCTAAAAATAAAATTACCTGGAGTAATTTCATTTCTGAAGGCCTTGCCGATTTGTGCAATACCAAAAGGAATTTTTTTTCTTGAAGTAGTTTGAACGTTGAGAAAATTTACAAAGATACCTTGAGCAGTTTCTGGCCTTAGGTACACCATTGAAGAGGTATCTTCTACAGGGCCCATTTGGGTTTTAAACATAAGATTGAAATCTTTTGGTTCAGTAAATTGATCTCTTGTTCCACAGACTGGACAAGCTTCATTTACGTTAATTTTATCTTCACGAAAACGAGACTTACAATTTTTGCAATCAACCATTGGATCATGAAATCCATCCACATGTCCTGAAGCTTTCCAAACAGTTGGATGCATAAAAATTGAAGCATCAACACCAACTACATCTTCACGAAACGTCATTGACTCCCACCATCTACGTTTTAAGTTATTTTTAAGCTCTACCCCTAAAGGCCCATAGTCCCAACAAGAAGCTAGCCCTCCGTAAATTTCAGAAGATTGAAAAATAAAACCCCGTCTTTTTGACAAGGCCACTAGGTCGTTCATTGATTTAATACTGGCTTCAGACACTGTATGCTCCGGTTTATTTTGCGACGTGTGACTTTATAAAATATTTTTAAAAGTGTCAGTAGTTTCTTGGACGAACAGTCTTTGAGAGATCATATAAAATAAATAGTATTTACCTTTACGGCCCAATTTTATTTTTGAACAGGACAAGAATAGGCAATACCTCGTATTTCACCTGAATCATTTTCTTCAACTTCAGATTCTGAGGAGATTTTATTAATATCTTTTGAAATGGTTGTCACATATTTCTTTTTCATTCCATCATTTGTAATAACAACTAGATTTGCTCCTATTTCATCAGCACTAATTCTAATCGTTTTACTTTTATAGTCATGGTTAAATCCATAACCATGAACTTCTCCAATTTCTGTACAATTCATTGGAGCATCTGATTTGTACAGAACTCGGATTTTTTTCTGGGCCGGAGTTAGTACTAATTCTGCACACGAAGTAATGAAAAAAACTATTAAAAAAGAAACAAATATTTTCATAAACTACCAAATCCTCTAAAAAGTAATCGCTCCGTTTAGGTAAAGAAACCATGTGTTTCGGTTAGATTTTTCTGTAGCTGTTAATTGTGATACTGCACCACTTTGGATATTTTTTTGACTTGTAGTTGTTCCAACATCTGGAAGTAAATTAAACCCAGAACCCAATGTGACTTTTGAATCCGTTGTAGTCAAAAAAGAAAACTCTAGCCCCATTTTTGTTTCGAAATAAGATTCTTGCGTTTCTCCATTTGTATATTGCATTGTAGTAGCACCTGAATTGAGATCATACGTCGTCGTTTGTTCTGGCACTCCTTTGAAATCCATGTACAATTTGGCAGCGACAGTAGGTGTGAAAAAGAACTGGCCACTAAAACCAAAAGCAATAGATAAGTATGATTCGATTTCTTTTTCTAAATCTTTTCTTTTTGTCAAATCTGAGCTTGTTGAATCTCCTTCGATTTCGGAAATTTTTGTCGTTGAATTAAAAATAGTATGAATATATGAACCGACTCTTAAATCTCCAAAATGTTTGTAAAGTTGTGCTCCAAAAACGAATTCGTGTGATCCACGAGAAGCATTTCCATCCGTACTATAAAATCGACTTAGGGCCTCGTATTGTACACCCCTCTGGGCATCTATGAGATTTGGGGAAAAAGATAAAAGTAGATCTAAATCAAATAAACCATGTGTGTTTCTCATGAGTCGATAAAGTACTTCTATTCCAAAATTCTCTAACCCCCAGTTGTTAATGCTTTCTCCGTTATAAATTTCATCATTAGTATTATTGACAGTACCTGAAGTTTTAACTGTCCCATCACTTTTTGTCGCAGATGAAATTTCTTTTTTATTCTTAAGCGAGAGATTCATGAAAATTGATGTCTTTAAAAATGGCATAGGAGAAAAACTAAACCTACCATCAATATTTAATTTTGGATTTTTGTATTCAGTTTTTGGATTTTCACTGTTTTGATTTTTGATTGTGTATTCTTGATTTAAATATTTGGTTTCTATTTCAAAATAGAGTCGATTCATTGGTACAAAATAATTTAAATCTAAAATATTTTGCTCCGCTTTTTTATTCTCACTAGTATCTTGCTTTGGATTACCTACTCTCAATTCTTTTTTGTTTTGTGCAAATAGTGAAATTGAAAATAAAAGAGTACTCAATACTAGAATTTTTTTCATTCAGAAGGCCTTGTTAAAAATATATATTTATATTTTGCTGGAGTTTTTTACTTTATTCAAATAAAAAGCAAAAAAGTCTTCAATGTTTTTTCTTTTAAGATAAAAAACATATCATTTGTCTAAGGTACTTAATTCATAAAGTTTAGAATATTCTTTTTTCTGAGCGATAAGATATTCGTGATTACCTTCTTCAACAAGTTCTCCATTTGAAAGAACGAGGATTTTATCAAAGTGTTGTATCGTGCTCAGTCTATGAGCAACTGCTATAACGGTTTTATGGCCAGCAATTTTTTCAAGTGCTTTTTGTACAAGCTTTTCTGATTCATTATCCAAGGCCGATGTCGCTTCATCAAATAAAAGTATATCCGTGTCTTGCAAAAATGCTCTGGCAATAGTGATTCTTTGAGATTGCCCACCAGATAATCTCATACCTCTATCTCCGACAATTGTTTCTTCTTTTTCAGGGAGCTCATTTACAAACTCAGTTGCATAGGCCATATCTAGCGCTCTTTTCAATTGGTCTTTTGAAATATCCATTCCCAAACGTAGATTATTTTCTATCGTATCGTGAAATAAAAAAATATCCTGACTGACAAGCCCAAAAAGATTTCTAAGTGATGATAGTTTGATATCTTTAATGTTCACCCCATCAATGAGAAGCTCTCCTTCTGTAATGGGATAAAGTCCAAGTAAAAGATTTATCAAAGTTGATTTTCCCGAACCAGAAAGACCAACTAATGCCACTTTTTCACCTTTTTTTATAGTCGCAGAAAAATTTTTAACAACGTTGTACTCTCCGTAAGAAAAACTCAGATTTTTAAATTCGATAGATTCACTAAATTGTCCAATTTCTTTTTGTCCATTATCAATTTCATCTTCAATCAAAAATAGTTCTCTCAATCTTTCACTGGCCGCACGGGCCTGATTGAGTTTTACATTGGCCTGAGAAAATTTTCGAATAGGGTCATTTATAAGGGCCAATCCTCCTAGAAAACTTACAAAGTCTCCAGTTGTCATCGCTCCCATTGTAACTCTAGTATGGGCCATATAAAGAACGATACAAACGCCAACCCCACTAATTACTTCGACTAATGGATGAGCTATTTCTTCTATTTTAGTTGTAAGCATTTGTGCGTTAAAAAACCTCAGTTCAGCATCCTTAAATCTACCTAAGATAAAATTTTGTAAATTGAAGGCCTTAAAAACTTTTTGACCATGAACACCTTCTCCCGTGAGGTGGGTAATGTTTGCAAGTTCATTTTGAACGTTTCTCTGATTATTTTTTACAATTTTGCCAGTTTTTTTGAAAGTTATTACAAATATCGGTGCCAAGAAAACAAGTACAAGAGTGAGCTGCCAATCTCGCATCAATAGGATAACAAAGAGAACAATTCCCGTAATTGGTTCTTTCACCATGTCGACCAGATTTCTAAAGCCTATGGCAAAGGTCATCGTATCATTGAGTACATTGGAGATAAGTTCTCCTTGTTTGCTTTTTGCATAATAGCTCATGGGGAGCTTCATTAATTTTCGGTAGATTCTTTGTCTTAGTTGACAGTGGGCCTCTGTACAAATATAGCGCACCCAGTAATAATGAAAGAATCTGGCCGGAAAATTGATGAGAACGACTCCTAAAAGTAAGAAAATGACCTTTAGCATTTCTTCTGATGTACCGGTTAGACCTTCATCGATAAAACGCTTTATAATTTCAACTTCGGCCCCTTTTACAGCTGCCAAGACGAAGGATAGTAAAATCGCTGAAAGTGCTTTCTTCCAATGAGGTGTAACATAAGGTAAAAGTTCTTTAAGTAGTTTGATCATTTTTTGACTATAACGTTTTTGGTGGAGGACGTAAATTTATGCGCAAGGCAATATTTTTAGATAGAGATGGTACAGTCATTGTGGATAAGCATTATCAATATTGCCCGAAAAGTATTGAGTATTTTAATGATACATTTAATTCACTTAAGGAGCTGCAAAAGAATGGATTTGATTTAGTCCTCATTACGAACCAATCTGGTATCGGAAGAGGCAAATTCACAGTTGATCAAATGCATGATTTACATAAACAAATGAATCAAGATCTAGAAAGTCATGGCCTGGATCCGTTTTTAGATATTTTTTATTGCCCACATGCCCCTGAGGAAAATTGTGAATGTCGTAAACCCGGCCCAGTCATGATTTTAAGAGCATGTGAAAAATGGAATATCGACCCAACACAATCATACATGATTGGCGATAAGGATATTGATGTTGAGGCCGGGACTAAAGCAGGGGTAAAGTCTTTTAAAGTAGATTATAAAAAAAAAGAGACTCTTTCAAATATACTTTCAAAAATAATTTGTTAGGTTGGAGAAGTTATTTTCTCAAAATATACCTGATATCCATCTTCTAGATCAAAGTCATCAGAGAATAGATTAAGAAGAGCTTGAGCTCCGTATTGTGCACCCTCGATGGTTTTTTCATCACTGGCCTCAACTAGTTCAATTTTTTGTCCATTTTCATCTTCTATAAACAGTTTATACATTTCAAACTCCTAAAATTTTTTTCTTCTTTGAAAGATTTTAACGCCAGAACTTTTACTTTTTGTTTTAAAAAAACTTCCTTTTTTTTGATTTTGTGTGGGAACTTCTTTCAAATTATTTACTGGAGTTGGAGAGTAAATTGGTGCAGCACTTTTTACTGAGATTTCATCACTTTTTTTGCTTAGCAATTTATCTGCAAGAACATTTCCGACTATACTTCCTGTGACAGCTCCGGCCGCTCCGGATATGAAGGGCCCCCAGCTTCCGACTTCTTTTGTTTCGTTTGTCTTAGAATCAAACTGTTTGACAGCAATTTTAAATTCTTCAGAGATAAACGCCTTATATTTCCCATCAGAATATTCTATATATGCTTTTTCTCTACTTTCTTCATTAATTCTAGCTAATTCAAGTTTTTGGATTTCGTGAGGTACTTTCAAACAAGAGGGAGCTCCAATCAAAATTGCTTCATAACTTTGTTTATCTTTCATGAGAGTTAAGTTTTGAATTGAATACTTGCCTTCTTTAAGTTCACATATTAATTCTTTCTCAATTTGAGTGTTCATCTGTTTTTGACAAGAAATAAGTCCTATGACAAGAGAATAAAGGATAAAAGGCTTCACAAAAACTCCTTATTTTCAAATAGTTACGCCGCATTTTCATCTTACTTACTTAGTGTTGTCAATTACAAAAATAGTAGTGAATACTCAAAAAATTAAAGCTGTATAAAGGATAATGTTTTCAAATCTTTTGAACTTAAATGTAGTTGATACAAGAAATAATCAAGTATGAGTTTTGAGCAATAGTCTCGAGTGATAGAAGTTTCTTTATATTTAGAATATTTTGTATGAAATATTTGGCCTAAAACAAGCCATGCAGACTTTCCATTTTGTATAGTATTTCTATCAATCTGATCAACCGATTCGCTCAGGGCAAAACCACCGTGTTCATTTAGCAAAACAACCTGATCGCTGGGAGTAAGATCATTGCCTGATAGGACACAGTTCATTCTCTCTGGAAAAACACCTTGCTCCATTAAGAGCTTTCCCAGGAAAAGATTAAAATGTTGATAGAAAGAAAACGTTTGAGATTTGATGGATTCTTCCAGATAAAAGATCGCATTGCTCAAGACTCGAAAAAGACCTACATCAGACTGATCAATATCATCATGGTTTTCAATGAGGTCATCTTTTTGTGCAATTTTACTAATAATTTCTATATAAAAACAAAGAAGGTTGAAACTTTGAAAACTATTTCTTAATTTTTCGTAATGCCATTTAAGTTTCCATTCTTTGACAGAATAAACGTCTGTTTTATTTTGTGAAATATTTAATGTTAAACTAATGAGATGCCCGATCTCTAGCATTGAACCTTTTTGTTTTTTTCCTCCACCTTGAGCTCCATAAAAATAAACTGAAATCGATTTTCCATTTCGAAGGAGAAGTCGAGCAAGTATATCCCTTTCTTTATGTGGAACTTTACTTAACACTATACCTTCAAGCTTTTGTTTCATGAATAGACCTCAATTTTTAAAGAAAATAAAACACAACAAAAAGTCAATCACAAGAAATTTTATCACATCTATCAATCTTGTTTTTACCATACTATAATTTTCAAAGGCATAGACATAAAGACCCAACCCATCTCTTCCACCCCTTGCAACCATTTGTAACCAAAAATCCTTGTTTTTAACGGGATAATCAAAATACACGCTTCTTATTTGAGGGAGATTGACACCATGGCCGATAGCAGTCGTTCCAATGATTAAACAAGGTGTACTCACTTTTTTTAACTCTTCACAGAACTGATCAACTCTTCCGCCAATACAATAGAGTACGGGAAATTTAATTTTTTTTTCGTAAAAACGTTTAAGTCTTAAAACATCAGATCTTTTTTTACAAAAAAGGAGTATGGATTCTTTTTTAGTATACATGTCCCATATTATCATTCTGTAATAACTATCACTTTTAATTAACTTTGAAGTGATAACTCTATTTGGATTATACTTTAATTTTTGATTTCCAAAATCAATGACATTAACCTGTTGAAATTGTTTTTGAAGTAAATCTCTCCATTCACTAAGCATTGCTGAATTAATAGTTGCTGTCATTGCAAAAACAGAAATTTTTTCACATGGCAACCCATAAATAAAATCAAGTAAATGAGGTCTAAAACTTTCACCCCAATAGAAAAAGAGATGTATTTCATCGAGTACAATAATTATATTTTTAAATAAAGGATCTTCAAAATTTAAAGAAAAACGCTCAACAGTTGAAATAATAATGAACTGTTTTTTTAATAATACGTCTCTCGAAATTTTTTCATCTAATTCACAATACACATTTTTTTCAGAATTCAATCTTTCATAGACTTCTTTGGCCAGTGCTCTAAGCGGAGAAATAAAAAGTATTTTTAATTTTTCACTTCTATACTTGTCTATAATATAGGTCGTTTTACCCCATGCAGGAGGAGCGAGTAAAAAGGTAAATGTGTTTTTTTCATACATCTGTACATATATGCAAAAAAATATTTATCGCATTTTCTAAATCGTTGAAATTTCAAAATTATTTTTGAAGTCATTTTCAATTTCTGAAAATACAAGTTCAGGACTAAATTGATTTAAGCAAATCATACTCTCACAATGACTTAGTCCACAAAAATGGGCCGTTCTCGTTCTACACTCTAAATCTTCTATAAAAAAATAGGGATGTTTTTGTCTATCATAAGGATGCCATTCCAATGGTTCTTCTGGCCCAAAAAAAGTGTAGCTTTTTATTCCTATGGCAGCAGCGATATGTTTAAGTCCCGTGTCGTTTCCAATATAAAGAATTGATTTTGCCAACTCGAAAGGCAATTCTGATAGAGGTCGTTCAACAAATTCAAGATTTTTAATATTTCCAAACTTAAGAAATTCTTTTTTCATTTCTTGATCTGTAAGTGATTTTGATAACGGTATCCTTATCGTAGTGTTTGGGAAATTATCTTCAATCAGTCTGGCCAGTTGAAAAAAATGTCCCAATGGCCACATCTTTGTTGATCGAGTTGCAACGATACCAAATAAAATAGAATTGTTTTTAAAAGGGTCTTCTCCCTTCAAATACATTCTGGGAGGATAGTTTAAATAATTTGGAATTTGAGTATCAACTTTTAATTTTTTTAGAACACTCCAACAAGCATCAAGATCTCTTTGGATATTAGCTTTGCGAATTCCTTGATCAATTATTATCGTTTTATCTTTTCGGTGGTGGTTATGAAAAAAATATTTTGTTTTAATAAACTTACAAATCATTTTTAACCAACGTCTTGAACTTGAAGACTGATTGAGTTCAATAATAAAATCGTATTTCTCAGAAAATATAACTTTAAAGAGTTGAAATATTCCAGAAATGCTTTTTGAATCAATTTGAATTATCTTATTAGCAGAAATGGAAGTTTTTAAAAACAGGCCTGCCAAGTTTTTTGGAACACCGTAGTGAATTTCTGCATCGGGCAATATTTCTCTAAGAAAACTTAGACTGGAAAGTGTGAGTATAGAATCACCAATCATACGGTTTTTAATAATAAGAACTTTTTTTATTGACTGCATACATTCAAAATAACATCCTATGACACATTCCACAACTTAAAGTTGTGTTTAAAAAGAAAGTCCTATCTTTACTGCGTCGAAGAATTGTTATATTTGATGATAAACAAAAGGTTTTTAAGATGCTTAGACAAATAGAAAAAGTTTTAGATGAACAGATTCGCCCCAGTTTGCAATCTCATGGTGGAAATGTTGAGCTTATAGATGTAGATAATGATAAAGTTTTTATCAAACTTATAGGCGGATGCCAGGGTTGTTCGAGCTCGAGTGCAACGTTAAAAAATGGAATTGAAGCACTTATTAAAAAGAAATTTCCTGACATTATTCAAGTCGTAGATTTAACAGATCATTCTGCTGGTGAGAACCCATATTATTCTTAATCCTCAATTTCTCTTTGGATATTTGATGGATTTCTGTATTCTAAACCCACAAAGGGGTTGTTCAGAATTGGATTAAACAGAGGTGCCAACATAATATGGTACCCTTTTCGTTTAATGTTCGAATTTGAATAATCACTCAAATACATTCCTGCAAATTCTATAACCTTTAATGGATTGAATTTTCTTAAATCTTCGTTGTATTTTCTTTTAAGTATACTTTTTTTGAACTCGTCCTTTTGTTTTTGACTAAAAAACTTCGTTCTATATTCTGCATCCTGAGTTGCTAAATCTATCGCGGCCTTAACTGCTGGAGATTTTGATGTATCTCCGAGTTTACTCTTTTCAATTCTTTCATCAAACTTTTTGTCAACATAATCACAAAGGTCTACCTTCTTATTTATTTTAAGTCTCCCCTTCTTGTCTCTGACAAGGTAGTTTTTTTGGCCAGAAAATAAATCGTAAAACAAATCGACCCCCTTCCTATTGGCCTCTATATCGGAGTATGAATAAACTCCAGTAAATTTGGTTCCATAACCTCCACTTTCCAGCGCATCTGAGTACTTTAAAACATCTTCTTTTGAAATATTAAAACGTTTATCTTTCGTAGCATTGTAAAAAGCAAATGCATCCATTAAAAGGTGTGAAATTTTATCAACTCCAAACCTTACTCCACACATATTTATGGTTGAAGCGACAAATGTCGTTGCAACTGGATTATATTTTGAAAATATACTTTCATTCGGTCGTATCAGAATTCTCTCTATTTTTACTCCTCTACAAACCCCATGATTTATACATTCTTCATAGGGATGAAAGAAGGGATCTTTGCCTAATTTTTCCAAATAAATACCCGACAATGAAAGTTCTATTTGAGTATCTGAAATTGAAGTGAAATCTTTAAATCGTCCACCAAGTTTAACATTTAAATCGAAAACGATATCATCTAAATCATCGTTAAAGATTGAGTTTATTTTTTCTTTCGAATCCTCTAAATCAATATCGCTATATGTGTAATTATCAGTTTCTGTCGCATAGAGATGTGAAATGAAGAGAACAATCCATATAATATAAATTTTCAAACTTTAGTTCCTTATTAATTTTTAAAAAAACTCTTTCTTGAATTGTAGAATCTATTATTGAATAAATCAAAGTTTTGACTTAAATCTTTAAAGACTCTTTCACTTTCACAAACTTTTAATGCATACATAATCGCTTCAAAGGTGCACAAGGCTCCTTCAAAAGGTGAAGTCCTTAAGAGATAATTTGATTTTTGAGAGTCTATTTTAACAGATGGTAAATTTAAACTTCCAAATAATCTCCTTTTGATTTTTCTGGCCTGTCTCCAAGATCCATCTGGAACGATTATATTTACGGGTTTTTCACAATTGGCGATAAATTCATCAAGTTTGATACTCTCTTCATCAGGAAAAAGGTATACATTCTCATAATTTTCAGAAATCAAATTTTTGACTTCAATTTGTTGATCTTCGTGTCCATGAATATGGACTTCGACATTGTCTAAAGATAGTTTTGCTAAATTTACAGTATTAGAAGTTAGAAATCTCTCCCTTCTGTGCATGATGACTGAAATTTTTGTGTTGATATGACATTTATTAATTTCATCACAAAAACAGTGCTCTTTAAAAATTTTACAATTTATACATCGGTCTCCCCGATTTCCTCTTCTACCTAACTTCATAAACCACCATTTTGAGAATAAATCATCTAGCGTCAAAAAAATAAAATGGCCATCGAGGAATAATAAACACATCGCATCTCAACGCAAAACATTTAAATCTTCACAATAATTTACATAACATATAGATTTTACATCTTTATGGATATTCAATAACAAATTTATTAAACTGAACTCTTTAATAAAAATGGAGCTTTTTAATGAAGGGTATTTTTTTTAGTTTTTTATTCATTTATTCAGCATATGCCTTCAGCGGTAGTAGAGATTTTTATGATGAAGATAATTTTGATCTAAAAAGGCTCGAATCTTTTGAAATTGAAGATGCCGATGATAGTGCTTTAAAAGATGAAATTAATGACTATATACTTAAAAAATTTGAGTATGAATATTCAATGGATGCCAGAAGAATAGCGATCCCCACAAAGTTGCCAAAACATGAACTAGATCTTTCTTTTTTTGATCGCCTCGATCAAGAAAACCCTGTCGAAAGTATTATAAGAAAAGTACTCTTTAGATTTTTTCCCCAACATCTACAGCAGGACTTCTTACCAAATAGTGCTCAAATTAAACGAGTTGAAATCATAAGTATTTTAAAAGGAAATGATCTTATTCCCTATTTAGGTTCGAGATCATTTTACGTTTACAATTATGGTTACAACCATGAAATAGAAACGATTACTTTTAAATTAAAAGTTTATAATTCTCATCGGAGATGGTTGATGGAAACAGATAGGATAGCGGGTAAGTATTTATCTCAAACCTTTCCAAATACTTTTGATGATGATGAACCCATTTATATTACAATTACCTATGCTCCCTACGCAGGTTATTTTGGTCCAAGTATTGTAAACGTTCACAGTGAATATATGTATTGGGAGAAAGATCTAGTAGGACATGAAATTAACTCTCGATCAGAGACAGTATTTAGATTAGAAGACATAGAATCTTTTTGAAAAGAAAAATTTTAGTCTAATACAATTTTAGATTTTATTTCTGAAATAAGAGATAAGTCGATATCAACATAACCAATTTTCTCACCTTCTTCTAGGTTTAGTAGTACTTCTCCCCATGGAGAAATCACTAAAGAATGGCCATATGTTGAAACTGAAGTATGATTTTGTCCCCACTGAGCACTTGCAACGATAAAAGATTGAGTCTCTATTGCTCTGGCCCTTAATAGTGTCTCCCAATGTGCTTTTCCCGTTGGAACAGTGAATGCAGAAGCAACAGTCATTAAATTGCAATTTTTTTTCCTATATGATTGAAAAAATTCAGGGTACCTTAGATCAAAACAAATATTTGCGCCAATTTTTAGCTCGTTGATTTCTACGACTGATTCAGAGTTTCCTTTTGAAAATATTCGCCCCTCATCTACAATTCTTTCTTTTAAATTACATTTAAAAAGCTTTCTTTTATCGTAATACCCAATGAGTTTTCCATTATCATCAATGAACAAGGCGCGGTTTTTGATTTTCTTATTTGAATCTTCAAAAACAACAGATCCACCAAGTAGGTAAACTTTATATTTTTTTGCAAGATTAACGATATTTTGCATGTGTTCATTATTTTCTGATACAACATCGTTCACTAAATCTCTACCATTAGAAAGAGCATAAAAACATTCTGGTAGAAAGATATATTTAGCTGGTTTTTCTTGAGTACAATTTTGTTCTAAAAATTTTTCAATTTTTTGAATGTTATTTTTTGAATTATCTGTTGATGTTAATTGTATTAATGCTAATTTCATTTTTTTATGAGTTTACCAATAGCATAGTAATCAAGTCCCTCTGCAAGAACCTTATCTGTTGGAAAAAGATTTCTTGCGTCGAATACAACTTTTTCTTTCAACAAATTTTTAATCATTTTAAAATCAGGATTTTTAAACTCTCTCCATTCTGTGATAGTAACTAGTCCATCAGTATCTCTAATACAATCATACATCTTAGAAAAGGATGTACAATTTCCTGAAAGTTGCTCACTTGATTCTACATAGGCCTCGAAATTTCTATCGGCCACTGGATCGTAAAAATTAACATGAGCACCCTCTGAAACTAATGCCCTGGCCATATCAATCGCAGCGGTTTCACGTATATCATCTGTATTTGCTTTGAATGCTACTCCCCAAAAAGCAAATGTTTTGCCTTTAAGATTTCCATTAAAATGCTTTTTCATTTTTTCAAACATATAAGTTTTTTGAACTTTGTTCACTTCTTCTGAGGCATTCACAACTTTCAAATCAAGATCACTTTCTTTTGCGGTTGCAACTAGGGCCTTTACATCTTTTGGAAAACAAGAACCTCCATAACCAGGCCCTGGATATAGAAAATGACCACCGATTCTTTTATCTGATGAGATCCCCTTTCTCACTTCTTCAATATCTGCTCCAACGAGATCACAAAGTTTTGCCATCTCATTAATAAATGAAATCTTCGTTGCAAGGTAGCAGTTCGCTGCATATTTGCTTACTTCGGCAGAGAGATTTGACATGTGAAATATTGGGTTACCTTGCATTACAAGTGGTGCATAAAGCTCATCCATTGCTTTTTCTGCAAATGGATCGTTACTCCCAATAATGACTCTGTCGGGTCTCATGAAATCATCAATTGCACTTCCCTCTTTCAAAAATTCAGGGTTATTCACAAGATGGTAGCGTACTGAAACCAATCCATCTAAAAATGTTTTTAGTTTTGTAGATGTATGTACAGGAACTGTAGATTTGATGACAACAACCGCATCTTCTTTAAGATGGGGAGCAATATTTTCTGTTGCTTCATATAAATATTTTAAATTCGCAGTTCCATCATTATTTGATGGTGTACCCACTGCCAGAAATATTACATCTGATTCATTTATTGAATCATTGCCTGCAGAAAAATCCAATCTTTCAGATTTTATATTTCTCTCAAGAAGATCATTCAGTCCAGGTTCATAAATTGGAGACTTTCCTGATCTAAGCTTTTCAATTTTAACTTGATCTATATCGATACAGGTAACACGATGTCCAATCTCAGCAAAACACGTGCCAGAGACGAGTCCAACATAACCAGTGCCAATCACAGAAACTCTCATAGATTCTCCTCATTTTTTCCTTTAAATGGGTGTTAAAGGTATGTAATATACATCCTGATGAAGATTACTGCCACCATTATCACTTTCAATGAAGAGAAAAACATTGAGCGTGCTATTCATTCTGTAAATTTCTGCGATGAAGTCGTTGTCATTGATAGTTATAGTTCAGATCGAACTGTAGATATTGCAAGAAAGCTTGGAGCAAAAGTTATCTTTCAGGCGTTTTTGGGATATGGACAACAAAAGAATTTTGCCGCAGAGCAATCATCAAATGATTGGATATTAAGTATAGATGCAGATGAAGAAATTAGTGACGAGTTGGCCCGCGAGATTAAAAAATTATCTTTAGACCCTTCAACTGTTTATCGTTTTCAAAGAAGAACACAATTTTGTGGAAAATGGATATATCACGGCGGCTGGTACCCTGATATTTTGTCAAGATTGTACCATAGGGAAAAAGCATCATGGAGTTCACCTCATGTGCATGAAGAATTGAGCGGTGAGTTTATAAGTAATTTTCATAGACTTGGTGGACATCTTAATCATTACTCATTTCCAAGTGTAGATTCACAAATTGAGACGAACTTAAAATATGCAAAACTAGGTGCCAAAAAATTAAAAGATCCATTCTTTGTCACAATGCTCATTCGCCCCTTCTGGAAATTTTTAGAATGTTTTCTTTTAAAAGGTGGGATACTGGATGGAAAAGAAGGTCTTGTTATCGCTATAAATGCTGCTCATTCTCAATTTATGAAATATTCTTTTGCTTATTATTCACAAAAAAATAAAGAGTTGGACCAATGATAAAAACTATCATTAAATTTCTGTTTGCTGCTGCGATTCTATATTGGTTATTTCAAAAAGGTGACCTTGATTTTTCACTCATCAAAAAATCCTGGGCCAGTCCAGAGAATTGGATTATGGGTTATGCTCTCATTCTTCTAGGTATCACCATGGGAATAATTCGTTGGCGCTCTCTCCTGCACACTGGAACTGATAAAAAATTCTCACTTTCGGATATTTCAAGACTCACTTGGATTGGACTTTTCTTTAGTGCTGTCTTACCAGGGGCCGTGACTGGAGATTTAATAAAACTACTGTACGCTAAAGATCTAGATAGAGGTTTTTCAAAAACATTTCTTTTAATGTCAGTCTTTATGGATCGAGTGATCGGACTCATGGGTTTACTTTTTATATTAGGTTTTTCTAGCCTTATTTTTTATAACGATATTGTAAATATTGACCCTAAGTTAAAAACGATCGTATACCTTAATCTTCTCATATTTGCGGGTATGGTTACTTTTGTTTGCTTATTATTTGTCCCGAAGAAAATTCAAACCATCATTTTAGAACTTGTAAAAAAAATTCCTATTATTGGAAATCGCGGTAGTTACACACTTACTCAAGTGTGGATATTTGGAAAATCAAAAAGGCTTGTCTTGCAAAATATTTTTATAAGTGCTGTCGCTCAGACTAGTAACATTATGGCGTTCTGGGTTCTGGCCTCCCCATTTTTTAACCAACCTCTTTCTTTGAAATATGCTTTTACCTTTGTCCCTCTAGGTCTTGTTGCCATTGCGATTCCCATTTCTCCGGCCGGAGTCGGTGTAGGGCACGCCATTTTTAATACTCTTTTTGGCCATTATGGAATTACAAATGGCGCTTCATTATTCAATCTTTTTTTCATTGGCTACTTCACAATCAACATTTTAGGAATCATCCCTTATCTTATGGCCGGAAAAAGACATACATTACATGAGGCAGATGAGCTTGAACATTCAGTTAGCTAGTATGAAAAAAGGGCCACTTAATATAAATGGCCCTTAAAAATCAGTTAAACTTGTAAATATAATTTAGATTTGAGTACGACACATTGAAACTGGAGTTTCATTAGACACAGTCAAGATAAAACAACTGTCGCCATTATATCCAGAAATCACACCAAAGTTTCCAACACTAGAACCATCTGATGTTTTTTGTCCCTCAATAAGGTCAACTTTTTCATTTGAAAACAAATATTTTCCTCTAATAAAGACAGGAGTTTCTCCATTTTCTGGTCTCACTTCCAAAGTTACAACATCAGAATTTTGACCTTCAAAATACAAAAAGATATCAATTCCAAATGAATCATGCCCTTTAAATACGGAATTATTTGTTTCGATAAATTCTTTAAATGATACTTCAGAAGCAAATTTTGTACTGGTTTCAGTTCCCTTAGATTTCGTTGATTTTTTAACACCACATGATGTTCCTAAAATTGCACTTAAAACAAAAAGACATGCTAATAATTTTTTCATTTTCATAATTACTCCCGGTTTGACCCTTTAGTTGAAAATTGTATGTAGGTTCTGGAGCAATATTTGTGCCAAAATGGTATTAAATATTCCCTACATATTTAAAGAGACTTAGCTCAAACTTCAAAATTAAAGTAAAGACAGCTGTCTATTTTTTTTTCACAAAAAAATCGGTATCAAATTTTTGGACGGCCTAAGTTTTTGAAATGTAAATACTTACTGAGCATTGAAGTGGTACCAATTTTGCAGAGATTATTATAAAGGATATGTAAGTAAAGACATCATTCTTCTTCTATTTATGTTTGTTGGCCCTCCCTACTCAAAGGAAGGGTCTTACTTTCAGCTTGGAGAAAAAAATGAAATACTTGATTTCATTATTAACTATTATTATTGCGACTTCTTGTGGTGAAATTATTTCAGAATCAAACTTTAAAACAATTGATTTCAAGACGTTTTTAAATCAAAACTTATCAGGAACGTATTACAAACTTGAATACACACTTATAATTAGATCAGATAAGTCCTATACCTTTACTCAAAAAGATCCAGAAAATTATAAAAATTCATTTACTCAAAAAGGTGGGGTCGTAGAAGTTGAGGGAAATCGCAAATTAATTAATGAAAGCGATGGTGTTTTTGGTGAAATCAAAATTTCATCAAAAGACGAAAACTGTATAAGACTTTCTTATGAATTAGAAGAGGATCAACGTGTTCATTCTGTCACGGTCTGCAAATAAATATTAAAAGACAAATATTTTATTCACATCAATATGTCCATATCGTAGCCACTTTGTTTTAAGTGATTCGATTTTGAACAAAAACTTTATCTCTTCATCTTTATTATTCATGTTGCGTACTTTTTTAGATTCCTTTTTAAGAGAAGGTTTGATCTCGCTAGGAACTAAACACATTCCGGGTAAAAGATAATTCTTATTATCAATTGATAAGATTCTTCCAGTAAATATATCACCCTTTACCAAAGTTGGTTTTGGATGTTCCTTATCTAAGGAAACCTTTTTGTCATGGAGAATATCCTTGAAAGAATATTGGCCTCTTATATTTTTGCCAGTGAATTCAAATATCGAGTAATTGACACTACGAAAACTCATTGCAAGATTTTCTTCAAGCCCTGAATCTTTGATATATTTTTCAATAACGACTTCCTCATCATTGCGAGAAGAAAACTGCAGAAGATACCAGTCATTAAAAAGATTCATTCGAGTTTCATAGTCTTCATCATCCTCATTCACTTTTCCTGTAAATGAAAAGTAATCATTCTTGGCCTCTAAAAGAAGATTGTAGAATTCATCTGTTGAAAACTTATGAAGTGCAGTTTCTAAATGTTTTTGTATTTCATCGTACATAGGTTTATAAATTCTCTTCCGAATCTTCAAAATTGTCCAGCCAAGAAAATTTTAATCTGTGTGTAATTCATATTTAAATTTTTTTGACTATTCAAAATAAAAAATGATTTGACATGTATTTGTCCGACCATTTTAGAACATTTTTCAAAGTATGATCTTAATCATCAACCTTAAGAACAGCTAAAAATGCTTCCTGTGGTATTTCTACATTTCCAACCATTTTCATTCTTTTCTTTCCGGCCTTTTGTTTTTCAAGAAGTTTTCTCTTTCTTGAAATATCTCCCCCATAACATTTAGCAAGAACATTCTTCCTTAGGGCCTTCACCGTCTCTCTGGCCAAAACCTTTGAACCAATTGCGGCCTGTATTGCAATGTCAAACTGTTGCCTATCGATAATTTTTTGTAGTTTTTGAGTCAGATCTCGTCCTTTAAACTGAGCTGTTGTTCTATGGGTGATAATAGAAAGAGCATCGACTGGGTCTCCATTCAGTAAGATATCAAGCTTTACCAAATCACTTTCTTGATACCCATTAAACTCATAGTCCATTGAAGCATAACCTTTAGTCATACCTTTTAATTTGTCATAAAAATCGAAAACCATCTCACTTAAGGGAAGGTTATAGATCACTTGTACCCTATCTGTTGTAATATATTTAATTTCAATTTGTATTCCTCTACGTTCCGTACAAAGAGTAATAATTTTCCCAACATATTCATTTGGAACATGTATGGAGAGAACTACGTAGGGTTCCATAATTTTTTCGACTAAGGCCATATCTGGAAGTTCAGAGGGATTATCAACTTCTATTTCTTCACCCTTTACAGTTTTCACCTTATAACCAACTGACGGTGCAGTAGAGATAAGATTCATATCGAATTCTCGCTCAAGTCTTTCTTGAATGATATTCATGTGCAAAAGACCTAAAAATCCACATCTAAAACCGAATCCAAGAGCAGTAGAAGTTTCTGGTTCATAAGTAAAAGATGAATCGTTTAAAGCAAGTTTTTCCAATGATTCTTTTAATGCTTCATACTCAGTACTATCAACGGGAAATATCCCACAAAAAACCATGGGTTTAATTTCTTGGTAACCGGCCAGTTTCGGAGTATCCTTCTTACTTGCATGAACAATTGTATCTCCAATTGATACATCTCTTATGTTTTTTATTCCACAAATAACCATACCAACTTCACCTGCAGTGAACTCATTTACTTCTGTAAAAAAAGGATTATTTACTGCCAGTTTTAAAACTTCATATTGTTGTTCAGAGTGTTTAAGATATATTTTTTCTCTTTTCTTTAGCGTTCCTTCTACGACTCTAATTAAAATAACGACACCTTGGTAAGTATCAAACCAAGAGTCAAAGATGAGAGCTTGTAAATTGTTATCTGGTTTACCTTTTGGACAGGGAATTCTTTGAACAATTGTTTCAAGTAAATCTTTTATGCCAATTCCACTTTTGGCAGAAACTTCATTGGCCTCTTGAGCTTCAATACCAATGATTTCTTCAATTTCATCTTTGACTTTTTTGGCATCGGCATGTGGAAGATCAATTTTGTTTATTACAGGAACAATTTCAAGATCATTTTCGATGGCCATGTAAACGTTTGCCAGAGTTTGAGCTTCAACTCCCTGCGAAGCATCCACAACCAGTAAAGCTCCATCACAAGATGCTAAAGAACGACTGACTTCATAAGTAAAATCGACGTGTCCAGGGGTATCAATAAGATTTAATTGATAGGTATTTCCATCATTGGCCTTATATTCGATACGAACAGTTTGGGCCTTAATAGTGATCCCTCTCTCTTTTTCTAAATCCATATTGTCTAGAAGGCGATCTTTTTTTTCTCTATCTGTGACAGCATTACATTCCTCTATAAGCCTGTCAGCAAGGGTAGATTTACCGTGGTCAATATGAGCAATGATTGAAAAGTTTCTTATAAATTTTTGATCCATTCCCCGTATATACACTAGGTAGAATATGTAGTCGAATGATAAAAAAGAGTCTAAACAAAGCGCATAACTCATCGCATCACCCATATAATTCATAATCTTTAGCAAGGATGTAGATCTATATATCCTTAAAACAGGTCCTCAACCCTAACTTGAGATCTGTCCAGAACAGCAGATTTTACTTTATAATGTTCAGACATATAAGAGCGCAGGAGAGATTTATACTTCCTTTTTAATTTATCAAACCTGGTTGAAAATGATCGTGAATTACGAGCAGTTAAATCTTTAATAATCTATTTCTTGATTAAGGCCATGATCTTTTAAGTGAATTCTTTTAGAGTTTCTAACTGAAAATCTTCAAACGTTTGCTCATTATTTATTGCTTGTGCAAGTCTTGGAAATATGACAGTGAGAAGTAAATCAATTGTTTCATAATCAGTTACAATTTCATTATTAAATTTGAGAATTTGTTCCAAATATTCTTGAGCTTGAGATAGGTTTAGAGACTCACCGTCTTTCTCTAATTCAGCTATCTTTTTACTCATTTTATTTATAGAGTTTAGGTATTCTTTTTCTGCTGAATGACCTGTAGTAAGTATTATTCCCAAAAAACTTAACATAAATAATATTTTCAAAATATATCTCCCAAAATGATTTTGTAAATCCTATGAAAATGTGATTAGAGTTTTGCTGTAACATGCATAATGAACTATTGCATTAACTTTATCATTTTTGGAAAATGCTCACTTCAGATGATTGAACTTTAAATTACCGAAAATAAACAATGAACTAGAAACACTGACTTTATTTATGTAAAAATTTTATAACATGATAGCAGCTAAATATAAACTTAAGCAAAAACTTCTCTAGAAAGAACCATGAGATAATAATCTAAAGAACTTTCTTTTCCTCTAATTGGAATGACGTTGGCAAATCCTTTAAAAATAGGTTCGACCTCTTGGACAACAGAACTTTCTTGATCTTCACCATCTATTTTATCATCATTTTCAACCTCATTAGGTAAGGTCGAATTATCCTCAAACTGATTTTTAGATTCCCCCTCAGAATCTTCCATATCCAATCTAGGAATGATCACTTCTGCATTTTCAATTTTTGATCGTCGTTTAACCGCCAATTCAAAACTATGAATGATTGATTCAGGCATGAATTTATCTGTAAGAGGTTTACCCATTACATCTTCTGTGGAAACCTGTAATAAATCATAAAGAATATTATTCATATAAACGAGATTCCCATCTGCATTAGCAACCAGAACAGGTCTTTTAGTAAGGTTTGCTAAGGCATCAAATTTTCTACGTTCGATATTAATTCTATCAGTTCTAAGTTCATCAAAAACTTTGAAATTATGAATCATTTTGTTCATCTCTTCTGCGATTTCACCTATTTCATCATCCTGATTGTAAAAAATTGAAACGTCAAAATTACAATCTTGAAGCTCTCGAATTGCATCTTTGATCTTTTTAAAAGGTAGAGCAATAGATCCAGGGATTATCAAAGTAAAAAGTATGGTTGCTAAAAAAACGATAATGAGTGTAATCATCATATTTTTTTTGATCTCGGCAATAACATCTTTTATTTGGCCATCTCTTTCTGATGCTTGAGCGTATTGAATTTGTTGAAAATCCGAGAAGGCCTCAAGTATTTTATCCGCAAACTCTGATATTGAAGCTAGGCCGGCCCTGTCTCGGTTGTAATCGAGGGCCTTGGTAATAACTAACCTCAATGAATCCACATAGGAGAGCATTTGTCCCACAGTTTTTTTAGATTCTGGATCAACATAAAGAGAATCAACTGTTTGTAATTGCTTTGTAAAATCCTCACATAAATCGATAAGCTTTTTCTTAGTTGCTTCATCATTTTTAACCAAAAACTTCCTTGAGTTCTTAAGAATTGAAATTGCTGAAATTCTTATTTCGGTTGTCAAAGTTGAAACTCTATTAGACTTCATTGCAATAGACTCTATATCCCTATTTAAAGAGCCTAGAAAATTGTAGACAATAAATCCTACGATAAAAACAATAACGTTAGTTGTAACAAAACTGAATGTAACTCTATTTTTGAGCGATAAATTCAAAATTCACCTCAATTTTCTGCTAAATCAGAAAAAAGTCTATTAAAGTTTTTTTCTGATCCAACTAATACGACAATATCATCAGCATCTATTATGTCCATTGGCATAGGACAATCATTTATTTTTACTCTCCACGCCGCTTTTCCATCCTCGGTGATATAAGGAACGCGTTTTTGAAGAGCTACTATGTTGAGAGAATAATTCTGTCGAATTTTACTTTCAACTAAAGTTTTCCCTTCAAAATTTTTTCCTAACTTTAGCTCCACAATGGAATATCCTGCTGCAAAATTATATCTTTGTAAAACGTGAGGAGCTACAATTTTGGAAGCAATGATTTCTCCCATTTCTTCTTCAACTTTGATAATTTCAGATGCTCCAATTTCTTCGAGCACATGCTGGTGCATGATAGAGGTGGCACGTGCAATAACTCTACCAACTCCTAATTTTCTTAACATCGCAACGGCCATAATAGATATTTCAATATTATCACCTATGGCAACAACTGCAGTATCAACATCTGAAATATTTACTGAACGAAGTGAACGCTCTTCAGTTACATCTAGCTGGACAGCATGAGTTACTCGATCTTTAATACGCTCAACGAGGGCCATATCTTTATCTATGGCCACAACTTCAGCACCTTTATCAAAAAGAGTCATCGCTGTTTTTGCCCCAAATGTTCCAAGACCTATTACTGCTACAATCATATTTTAATACCTTAACATTATTATCTTATTCTCTAGATTATGAATCAATGCGACATTTTTTCCGCAGGTATTAACCAATCATAATCCTTCCCTCAGGATAACTATACATTCCAATCATTTTTTTCTCTTCGCCCAATGCCAGAACTAGTGTAAGTGGACCTATCCTACCTATAAACATAAGAATGGCAATGCCCAATTTTCCTGCAACCGTTAGATAAGGTGTAATACCCAAGCTTAATCCAACTGTACCAGAAGCACTTAGAACCTCAAAAAAAATGGTCAAAAAAGGTTGGTCTTTTTCAAACTTCATAAGAAGTAAAATGAAAAAACTAGTTATTAAAATGGATATAAACGTCAAGGCCGTTGCCCTTACGACAATCGGTGGAGGAATGACACGGTCAAAGAGATTAACTGATTTTCTCCCCTTTAGGGTTGAAATTATTGATTGTGTCAAAATCGCTAACGAAGTCGTCTTAACCCCGCCACCAGTTGAACCAGGACTCGCCCCTATAAACATAAAAAGGGTCATTCCGTAAAGTGTATAAGTGTTCAGATTGGTAAGAGGAACTGTGTTAAATCCTGCAGTTCTTAAAGTTACTGATTGAAAAACAGAGACCTGAATTTTTTCCCAGAGTGAGTACGAATCAAATGCGTTTAGAAACTCACCAAAAAATATCATAATTGTTCCACCTGCGGTGAGAGCAAAGCTAGTGATAAGAACAATTCTGGAGTGAAGTGAAAGTCTAACAAAACTTTTTCTGTGTTGAAAAACTTCCTTAAGTTCCTTTAAAACGATAAAACCAAGTCCTCCAAGAGTGATCAGAGCACCTACTGTTCCATGAATCAGGGGTCTAGTGGCATAGTTTTCAAGAGATGTATTAAAAAGAGAAAGACCCGCATTACAAAAGGCCGAAACCGAATGAAAAAAACCATAATAAAAGGCATTGCCGAAGTCATATCCTTCAAAAGTGAAGGCTATCGTTAAAACAATGCCACCCCAAAGTTCAATAAAAAAAGTATATTTAATAATATCTACGATCATGGCAATCAGTTCTTCAAGACTTGAGACATCAAGAAGATCTTGCATGATAACTCTGTTTTTCATATCCATACTTCGACCGAGTAGGATGGTCATTGAGGCATAGAGAGTCATAATAGACAGCCCACCAATTTGGATAAGGATAAGGATAATAATTTGACCGAACAAACTAAAATGATCGGCCAAGGACAAAGTAGCAAGCCCTGTTACACATGTTGCCGAGGTTGACATAAAAAGAGCATCTATAAAAGGGGTCGTTACACCTTTGGATGAAGACACTGGTAACATAAGTAAGAAAGTGCCTAAGAGAATGACTCCACTAAAGGAAAGAAAAACAAGTTGCGCGGGTCTTAAGCTAATTTCTGAAAAGAGTGTCGTTCTATATTTTTTTACTTTCTTAGTCCCACCTGAATCGTAAAGAGTTAGTATAGATGAAAGTAAATGGGCCGAAGAGAGCCAAAAGGTAAATTGAATATCTCCAAATGAAATGACCATTGGTATGAAGACAACAAAAGAGAAGACATGTTTGCGTAGGTATTCTTCAAAACTGGAAGTTTGAAGATAGTTTATAAGAACGACAAAGAATAATACAATTGGAACGAGATTGGTACCAACTTGCAAGGCCCTACCAATGAGTTCTTGGGACCAACTATTGGGCAACTTGTCATTTTGGTTAAGAGAGTACAGCAAAATAAAACTACCATTAACGAATAGTTCTAAGAGAAAAGGTAATTTCTGAATAAGACCAAACATAATAGTATTTTAATCTGTAAATGCTATGGATAATACATGGTGCATATTGCCCAAATAATACTGTTATGGCCATTGCTAAATCTATTTAAAATAAATTTTTGAATTTTAAAATCAAGAAGCTTTCAAATGGTGCTTGCTTTGGTTATCTCTCATAGAAACAATTTTCTGAGTGCTAGAGTCAATTTTTGAGTCTTCTACACCTTTTAAAAGGAATTGTAATGATTCTACGACAGTGTTTAGCGCAAGGGTTCTTTGTTTTAATTCGATAGAAGATTGTTGTGATTTTTGTGAGAGACTTGTTATCTGCACAGAACTTCCATTGAGCTGTAAAATTGCACTAGAAATTTCTTCTGTTCCACTTGCTTGTTCATTTGATGCAATTGAAATTTCAGAGACTCTATCATTTACATTTCCAACATTTTTTAAAATATCTTCAAATACAGTTTTGCAGTCATTAGCTATTTTGACGCTTAAATTAACTTTTTCTTTTCCACTATCAGTATATTTTGTGATTCGAGAAGCTGAAGTATTTACTATAGTATTAACTTTATTAATACTGTTTCCAAGCAGTGAAGATATTTCAGTTGCTGCCTCTCCACTCATTTGAGCAAGATTACCAACTTCTTCGGCCACAACAGCAAATCCTTTTCCGTTTTCCCCGGCTCTTGCGGCCTCTACTGAAGCATTAAATGACAAGAGTTTTGTTTGAAATACAATATCATTTATAATTTGTGTTTTTTGTTCAATTTCTTTAATTAACTCTACAATTCCTTGAATTTCAGTATTATTTTTTTTCACCTCAGAGATAACATTATCACTGCTTTCAGCAACTTCATTGATTGCAACCATCATTTCTTCTATAGTTTTTTGACCTTCCATCACTTTGTTTTTGCTTACTTTGGATTGATCAAGGGAATAGCGAGTTGCTTCAGAATTTTTTTGAACCATAGTCGTTATTTCATCGATCGAAACAGAAGTCTCTTGAAGGGCCGCGGCCTGTTCTGATGACAGATCTGTTAAGCTATTACTTATTTCTTCTAGTGAATCTGATACCAAATCAACACTATCGACTTCTTTTGTAATGAGATTTACGATATTTGAAAGCTGTATTGTTAAATAATTTGAAAACCAAATTGATCCAGTAAGTGTTAGTAGGGATATTATTAACGTAATTACGTATTGTATCACTGTAGTACTTTGATTTTTGGCCTCTAACTCTTTTGCTGATTCTTCATATTCCTTTCTGATACTTTTAACATTTGCTTCAATTAACTCTGTTGTTTTATCGGCCATTTGATCAATTACATCATCATACTTACCCATTTCTTTTTCGCCCATACGTTTTTCAATTGCTTCTAGAAGGCCAGTACCTGCATCATGAAGTATTTTAAGATTAGTGAGAACTTGATTTAGATTTTTTTCCTCAAATTCTGTGTCAACTGAATCAATTAGAATTTGTCTGTTACTCTCTATATAGATAGAAAAATTTTTATGAGCATTTTTTATATCTTCATCAACTTTTCCAGATTCTGCATCTATAATAGCATCCATATATTGAAGAGTTAGATGTGTTACCTTCTGCTTTAATTCTAAAGAAGTAGACAATTGCTTAAACCTAATTGAACTAAGTTCTATTCCTGTTCTTATTGTAAAATTATTTAGTATTGAGAGTAAACTTCCAATCAGAACTAAGATCAATACCGAAAAAAAACCTGCAAAAATTTTCTTTTTTAATGAAATGTTCGTATTCATAACCCAACTTTGAAAATGTTTTAACATTTCAATTTTCGGATTATTTTCAAAATAGCTTAATTATGTATCCCAAAAGAAGTAAACAAATATATAATACAAACCAATTTACAATAAATAGATGTATCCTATTTTTTTATTCAACTATTGTTCGCTCAATCATCTAAGTCTCTATTTGGATACCACTGATAAGGACTGTGAATTTCTTCAGTTAAACCGTCAAGCTCATCATCTATTTCATCTTGGAGACTCTTTATGTTTTGTGCTGAATGGGCCTCTTTAACTTTTAAGAAAGGAATACCTAATTCTTTAAAGATAATTTCATCTAAATCCATATAGCTTTTATTCTCACTTTGCATTCTAGCAATAACTTTGTTTCTAATATCTTCAACATAAGATGTTTCAAGAAATGGATTTTTAGCATTATTATAACCAGTAAAATCTTTTTCTACTTTTTCATAGAGTTTATTTGTTTCCCTAGTGTTATTTAAAAGCTGAAAAGATTTTCCAATTTTCTTTTCATTAAGTTTCTTGGCCAAATGTTTTTCAAAGAATTTGTTTCCAGATTCATTTAATAATTCGCGATAACCCTGTTTTAAGGAACAGTTCAGTTGTCTTTTTGCCGTAAATCTCTGGATATAATCCATTGTTTTGAATAAAGTATACCCGCTAGTAATTGCAACCAAACTATTTAAATATGGTGCCAACTTTTGAATTTCTTGAGAGATTTTTTCAGATCTATCGATTTTCTCATCAGTATCAAAAAGTCCGTCCCAATCTATTTTGATATCATCATCTAGGAAAACAATTATTGTTCCTAACAAACCACCAATTGTTGCAAAAAAGGCACCTCCTCTGCATATTTTAGCTGGTTCAGATAAAATGTACTTTTGAATTACAGAATCCTGTAGCGATTTTGAAGTCATTTCTTTTATCATATTATTTTTCTGATACTGAGATGAAAAAATTCCTTTGTAATCTTCTTTATAAAATTCGATTAAATCATCTCTAAATTGTTGAGTCTCTACCTCCATGCCAGAAGTCAATTGGACAGATAAAGATCTGGCCATATTCATATACCAATTACTTTGGAATTCACTAATCGCATTCTTTATTTTTGATTTAATTTTTTTGTCTTCTAAATTGATATTATACTCAGAAAGTTCAATCTGTATTTTTTCAATAATTTCTTGCAGTTCAGTTTCGATTTCAACTTTAGTTACATATCTTATATTTTCCCAAAACGTATAAAAAACTTTTGGATGTGAAGAGATCTTTTTTTGCAGAATTTTTAGAATTTCATCATCCCTTTTCTTATTTTTACCTAAATTACTCAAAGCACTCTTCATTCTTTCAGAAATAATTTCGTGTAATTTTAGAAGTGCTTTTGCAGCGACATTAACTCCAGAGACGTCCGCATCTTTAATTTTTTGGATCATCTCTTTTACAGTATTTGAATAAAATTCCTCTCCAATTTCTTTAACAATAACCTTATTGAGCTCTTTAATTACAGTATCATCAAACAATAATTCACTCGCCACATCAGATTCATTCTTTATTATTTTTAAAATTATTGTCTTCATGAGATCTATACTATGATTCAAAACAACTGTATTTATTGTCTCATCTATTATTTTTGCTTTAAAAAATTTTGTGAAATTTATTAAATTTTTTCTTTCAATATCCTTACCTAAATTATTTAGATCTCTAAATACTATACCTAATTCTTCTGAGCTTTGACCTAAAACCGATAGTGGAGTCGATAAATCTGTACTATTACTACCAAGTTCCCATGCACCAATAATACGATTTCTTTTTCTTGTTTCAGAAATATCTGTGAACAATTCACTTACAACATCGTCAACATACTGTTGAGAAGTAAAAGTCTTATTTGCTAATGCATTTGGTTCGATAATAACTAAAACCTTTTTAGGGTGACTTTTTTTAAGTAATGCATTTAAGAGTTTCATTTCAGACATTGTTCTCGCATAATCACTTGTTAAAAATGCGACAACGACATTGCTCAGATCTACAATATTTTTTAGTTCGGTCTCACTTATATTAGAGTCCTTCAATGAAGGCGTATTGATAAAATGTAAATTTTTAAAACTAGATGCATAGCTAGATCGATAAAGTTTATAATGAGGAAAAATTCCTCCATTCTTATTCTTATCAAAGAATGACATAAATTCCTTATCTCCACGAAAGGTTGTTGAAATGTCAGACTCTGGAATTGAAAATACGGAACCAAATTCACTTTCTGACATAGGAATGTTTTTTGCACTTAAATTTTCAAAAAATGTAAACGCATATGAGGTAAGAACATTTGCATTGGATGGAGTTTTAAAAAGAACTCGTCCGTAAGAGGTGTCTCTGGTATAAACTGATAAATTTTGTATAAATCTTTTCTGGGAAATTTTTCCTTCACCAAACACAAGAATTTTTGCTCCCTTTAATTTTAGAGCATTTAATCGCTTTTCAACTTCCGCAAGGTTTTGACGAGGCAATAGTTTAGATGTATTTTGATTATTTTGCGCATTTACAAGTATTTTTTTAAAATCATTCAAATCAATTCTTGAATCATCTTCGCTTTTTTTTAGTTCAATTATATCTAGAATCCTAAGGAATATATCCTGCTCAAACTGTTTTGCCAGAGTCATTTTGGATTCACATACCTTAAGATCATTATCTATTGCTAGGGCCGAAAATGTTAGAAATACAATTAGATAACTAATAAATTTCATGAAAGCTCACCTTTTAAAATTTAACTTTCAGAACATAGCACATTGCAACATTTACATCAATCATTTGCGTAAATTCTATAAATGCACATATTTTTTATTTACAACCTAAAACTATTTTTTTGTTTCCCAAGTGAAAGACCTATCATATTGCTCTTCAATAAGCTCTCCTTCTGATACTTCAATGAATTCACTTCTTTCTTGAGCTTCATTATTTATATTTTCAAGTGCTTGTGGATCTTCGTGCATAAATCTAATTAATTTAATAATTTCGAAATCTAGGTCAGACTGAGTAATTAGACCCTTTTTATTTTCAATAAATTCATGAATTTTTTGCTCTATTCCAGTGATATATCTATCGCTAAGTAGCTCAAATTTTTGAATACTGTAATCTTTTGCAAACTTCCTAGTTCGCAAACTCAATTGACTTGAATCTTCAACGAGTTTTGAAAACAACGGGGTATTTTCAATTTTTTTATCACTAATTTTTGAGGTCAATTGATTCTCAAAAAAACCCTTTCCAGAGTTAAAAACTAGATCTCTATAACCTTGCTTTAAATTGCAACTTACTTGTTTATTCATTGAAGCATTCTGGATAAATTTTATTGTTTCAAATAGAGCATATCCTCCAGCAACGGCGATCATCCCTTTCTGATAGGGTTCTAATTCACTCATTTTTTGTGTAGCACTCTCTTCACCCTCATGATGAGATAATCCGGACACGTCGAGATTATGATCATCTTCAAGAATCACAGCGATAGTCCCAATCAGACCTGCAATACTGGCCAGGTATAAACCATCTCGGCAAACTCTTGGCACTACTGGGAAACTTAATTTTCCGATTTTTGAATTCGTTACTTGCTTAAATATTTTCTTATGGAGTCGGTTTTCATTCTCAGGGTATTGCGTGAATATACCTTTAAAACCTTGTTCAAAAAGACTAATTAAATCAACTCTAAACTTCTGAGTGTCTTCAGTGAGTGAGCGAGAAAACTTATTCGATAAACCTCGCACCATTTTGCCATACCAAGTATCCTGAAATTCTCTAATCGCTCCCTTTACCTTTGCTTCGACTTTAGAATCTTCCAAATTTACGTTTATTCGAGATAAATCAATTTGTATCAGCTTAACAACTTCTTTGAGTTCTTCATTCATTTCTTCTTTACTAATATACTTAACTCTGTTCCAAAATGATTTAAAGAGATACTTTTGAGATGCATCAATTTCTTTTAAATATTCGGCAATTTCTAAAGAAAACTCTTCATCATTTTTGAAGCGTGCAATACTTTTTGTGATTATATTTTGTACTTCTAAAAGTACTTTTGCACTCACATTTATTCCTGTGACTTCGGCACCTCTAATTTTTTGGGATACTTCATTTAGTTTCTTTAAATGAACATTTTGTTCAAATTCATTTCTTAGAATTTTTTTCATTCCCTTCAAAACTTTATCATTAAACAATATCTCTTCTAAATTTTTGGATTCATTGTATAGAATTTTTAAAATAATCGTTCTAAGAAAATTGATACTATGGTTATAAACTATTTCATTAATTGCACCCTCTCTAACTTTGTCCCGAAAGAAGTGAGAAAAATCAACAATTCTGCGCTTATCAAATTCACTTGTTGATTTATTCAGATCATTGAATACTTTTCTCAATTCAGGTGTTTGAAAATCATCAATTTTTAACGGAACAGCTCGAGGCGTTGTATTTGAAAAGTTATCCAATTTCCATGCCCCTAGGATTTCATTTTTACGTTTATCGTAAGGAAACAGTTCTCTAATCACATTCTGTACATACTCTTGAGGTGATAATTGAACTTTTTCAAAATAATTATGACCTAAAACGATCAATACTTTTTTGTTTGGATATTTTTTTAAATATCTACCTAACCTCTTCATCTCATCAATTGTACTTTGATAATCTTCTGATAAAAAAGCAATAACGATATTACTACCTGCAACGATATTTCGAATCTTTTCATTTTTTAATTCAAAGTCTTCTAAAGAAGGTAAATTAATAAAGTGAAGGTTCTCATAAGCAGAAGAAAATGTTGTATGAAAAAGCTTGTGAGAAATAGATTTTAAGAGAAGATTCTTTAAATCTGAAAACTTTGCGTTTTTGTCACCAGTATTTTTCAAAAAATGAATATCATTTTTAGGAATTGAAAAAATATTACTAAGACCTTCTGCCGTTGCTTTCGTTTCGTTTGGGCCCTTCGCATTCTCAAAATAAGTAAAGGCCTCAGCAATTAAATCATGTTGATGTTCGGGAAGATCTGAGGCAGGTTGAATAAATTTACTATCATTCGTGTAGTGACCTAAATTATAAAGAAATCTTTGCTGTGATTTTTTTCCATCTCCAAAAATAAGAATTCTTGCACCCTTCATATTTAAAGCAGAAAATCTCTCTTCAATTTCAACTAGATTTTTGGTTGGCAATATAGGTGATTCCGACTGCAATTTTTTTAACTTCAAAAACAGTCTTCTAAAATTATTTATATCAACCTTTTCCAAATTATCCACAAGGGGAGTATCAAGATAATCGACAATTTTAAAATATAAATCTAAATCTGAAATGCTACTTGATGAGAATTTGGACTGACAATTTCCAATCTCTTTATCTGAAGAAAAAACAGAGAAAGAAAAGACAAAGAGAGCTACTAAACAAATCTTCATATATATAACCTTTATTGCGAATTAGCTCTGAATTATTGCGACGAATAAATAATGTCAACATTTCTTTAATAAAGTGAGATAAATAAAATAATATATATTTATTCTTGATCTAGTTTTTCTAAAATTTGATTCAATTCAGATAGAATTTTATCTTTTTCCTTACCCACTAAAGGACCTTTTTCATTGATCAACTCATCAATGAAAACATTTGAATCTGAGACTTCTTCAATTTCTTTCTTATTTTTTTTGAAAAATCTTTTTTTCGGCGCACTTTCTTTTAACTCTTCGGCCGCTTGAACTTGCTTTTGTTGTTTGGTCCTTCTAAGTTTAAAGAATTTCCTTTTTGATTTGCCTTCCTCTTGCTTTACTTGATTTTGCTTATTTTTCTTTTCCCATATATAAGCTTCACTGATTTTACCAACCGAAATATCTGTAAGCAGAGGATTTTTTCGCGGATTAAAACTTACATTTTGTTGAACTTTAGCTTCTATTTTTTTTGCTTCCTCAAATACACTCACATATTCATGAATATTTCTTACTTCCAAATTTTGTAAATTCATCAGCATTTCTTTATATACATTCATTCCTTTTTTAGAATACGACTCTGCATAACTCTTTTCGAAGTCACATTGTCCTTTTTTCTTTGAACTAAAGTCATTCAAAACATTAAATATAGTGTAGAAACCATAGATTCCTGTAACAGTCGCAAAACCGTTTATAAAAGGTTCATATTTCTCATAGGGAGTTAAGTCTTTTTTTAAATTTCTTTTTTCATTCGATTTATTCTCTACATCAACTAACATCAAGACAGTACCCAAAAAGGCCCCTGTACTGGCCAAGACAAATGAATCACGACAGGTCCTCTTTACTTTAGGAGACTGGACTATTTTTCCAATAAAAGTATCTACAAAATAATCCTTTAGACGATTTTCAACTAAAATATCATCTGATCTTTTTCCCACAAAAAAATAAATGAAGTTTCTTTCTACAAATTCCTTAAAATCATCAATTACTTCACTGCCATTATAACCTGTAGTCGTTTGAATAATATTTCGATACCAATCTTCTTGCATTTTTCTTAGTTCTTCTATGACGTGCTTACGTACTTCAAATTTAGTTTGATTTATTCCATACTGAGTAAGTTGATGAAGTATTGAATTTAATGTCTCATTTAAAGCAATATCTATGTCAATTTCATTAATAAACTCAAATAATATATTTCCTGATACATAATCTCCACTTTGAGCATTTGACCTTAAATCTTGGATCATTGCCTTTACTGATAATCCTTTTTTATTAGACTTTGCATACTCTTTCAAATTTGCTTTCATGACGTCTAATATTTTGTCATCCAATTTTATTGAAGATGAATTCTGTGAGTTTTTTTCAATTATTTTTGTAAAGAGAGATACCAGAAAATCAATAGTCTGATTATGTATGACTTGATCAAAAATATCCTTACTAATTTGAGACATAAATGATTTAGAAAACTCCTCTAGTTTTTTTACATTTTGAGCGTTGGCCATCCTTTCAAGTTGTTTAAAATTCTCTCCCAATTCATTTGAAGATAGTCCTTCAATTGGCGAAGATTTTTTTCTACCCAAAATATCATATTCAAGTTTCCATGCCCCAAGGAACATTCCCTTCAACTGACTATTTAAAAAATCTGGATAGATATTATTTAAAATGATTCTAGCATACTCTTCTGAACTGATTTCTACGCCTTCTCCAATGATTTTTGAAATATTATGATCTAAGATAATCATTATTTTTTTTGAGTTATTTTCATTAACTATAGTGCTTAAATACTTAATTGACTCAATTGTTTGTTCATAGTTTTTTGTTGCATAAATTAAGATAACATCACTTGATTCTATTATTTTCTTAAACTCTGTATCTCTATGTCTGAAATAAGCTGACGAGGGAGAGTTTATAAAATGTACATTTTCAAATCCAGCTGAAAAGGATGATTGATAGAGTTCTTTGGGATATGACTCAGTAGATAAACTTAAAATTTCATCTTTAGATCTAAATCCATCTTTTTTTGAGCTTCTTTCAAAAATAGATTCTTTTTCAACTGGATAATTTGATTTTAAAACATTAGGACTAACTCCAGGTCTTTGATTTGCTAAAATGTTTTCATAAAAAGTAAATGAATAGGGAATAAACTTATCACTAGGAATATCAACTTCAGGGGCCTTAAACTTTTCGTCCCTAGTATATTTTCCAAGATCATGTATGAACTTTTGTTGAGAAATTTGTCCTTCACCAAATACAAGAATTTTTTGTCCTTTGAGATCAAGTTTGTCTAGCAATCTTCCAAACTCTTTAAATCTACCTTTTTGTAGAATATTTGAGCTTTCTCGAATTTTTGCTATTTTTAACAGTAGTTTTTGAAAATCATCTAATTCAACTTGTCCATTTAATGTGTAATCTGAACGATGGAGTACATCCAACGTTTTTAAATAAATTTCAGTTTTATATTTTTTTTGTGAGGATAAAGTTACTTCGCACCCTTCAATCGCAATAGGATTTGCAAGAATGACATCTGATATAAATATCAAAAAAAGGAATAAAGATCTCATTTGGAATTTCCTCATCAAAAATTTAAGCTTTACTTATCATGACATTACGCATTATTCAAGCCAGATAGGTCTACATTGATAATTTTACGTAATTTCAGATAGTTTTCCTCTATATAAACTACATTAATAAATTCATATAGTTTCTAAAGCAAAAAACGATGAATTTTCAATTTTGAATTTAACGATGATGGATCAGTTAATTTTTAATATACTTTTTACCAATTACAGGCAGTTGCTAGCTTCTTTTTCCATTCCATTGCATCCGTTTCTGAATCACAAAATGGTTCTCCAAGAATTGAACAAATACCACCGGCCATTGTCTTTATGCTTGAGCAAAACGGAGCATTCACGGCCTCACACAAAGCTTCTCCACTATTTCTATAAGATTCACAAAAACTCTTACCATTTGCTGCACAAACTCCTTGCTCCATCGTCTTCATACTACTGCAAAACCTTCCTTCATACTTTTTACATAGTTCCTCTGCGGAATATGTTCCCAAAAAACTATCATGTAGTATTTTGCAAAGCTTTGCTGAAGGAGCTGAACCTCCATATGAAATATTTGAAATTAGTAATAAAAAGAATATTTTTTTCATCATTTACTTCGTTTAATAATTTAGCAGAATCTATCACTCGTTAACGGATTGTATTCTTTTAAGAAACTAATAGCGCATAATTTTTTGACAATTGTCAGCTCTAGGCAAACCTTTTGTTCGTTTCTTAGGTAATAAATGAGCTTTATAACTAAAAAAATCACTTTTAACGTCCCATTTTGTTATATTACGCCTTAACTTATTGAAAATAAATAAACGGTATATTTCTTGCAGATAAATGGGTTTCAAACTATTAATTTATCGGACAGTAAAATTGTCTCATTTAAAAATAGGATTATGATGAAAGAGCATAAGGTGATATTTTTCTTTTTATTTTTCTGCTTTCCGACTTTAATAATGTCCATAGAAGACGATTCAGATTTTGTTGAATTAAAAGTTATTAACAACTCAACTGAAAACATCCAAGTTATTGAATTATATAATGAAATTCAAAAAGCAGCTGTTGAAAATACTGAGTTTATGGATTATTTGAGAACATCTCCAGATAAACCAAAATTTCAGTATATTGCTAAACATCTAATAAAAAGAGAGGAATTGACTAGAAGGATTGAAAAGCTGCTTTTAAATTTAGATCACACTTCCCTATCATTATTTGAATCAAAATTTGGACTTCCCCCACAAGAAATGATTAATGAATTTTTTCTTCAAACTCTTGGCCAGTTTAAGGATTCTTTTGATTTATTATTTGAAAATATAAATGAAGATTTTATACACATAAAAAGCAAGAAATACTTAAATGTTGCTCCATTAAAAGTCGTGCAGTTTGCTGACAATATCAACCATACATTGACCATTTACTTCAAAATGATGCTCTCGACTACTGGAAGTTTATACAAACATAAAAAGGTAGCTCTACTTATGGACTCTGGTATTTATAGTGAACTTTCAAACATCTCACAAAAATTTAAAATCATAGAAAAATCTAATCTCGTCATTCAGACTTTGAAATATATCTATTCATCTGGACAACAAGACAATAGATTTACAGAGTACTATAGAAATGGAAATATTGCCAAATTGATTGAATTAGCGGTGTTAAAAAATAAGGAACAACCCGATGTCTATATTCTTCAGGGTGTAGAAAACTTAATTACTGTTTTTGAAGAATATTTTCCTACTGAAACCGAGCAATATAGCAGACATGTCGAATCTATAAAAAGAAAATCTTCCATGAAAGCGGTGAGTGAATCAAGTGAAGTTCCAAATTATGAGTCGCGCACAAAAAAGATCGAAAAGCTTCAACAGTTTAAAGAAAACATGAGTTCTATCAGAGACAACGCTATAAAGATACTTCAGGAAAAAAGATCTCAGCAAAATAAAATGAATCATTCAAAGACATCAAGTTTTTCAGGAAGTCGAGTAAACAGATTTGAAGAAATGAAAAGTGACAATGAATTGCGAAGAAGAAGATGGATTGAAATCCAATTAAAACTAGACCAACTTTCTGAGAGAAAAGGAATTAAATTTAAATTGCAACCATTTTTCAATACTGATCCTGAACTGGTTGAAAAGTATATTCAAAATATAGAAGAGATGGGCAAGTCTACACTAAAAGAAATTAAAGAGGTTCATTTTAAGAAAAAGAGTTCTGAAATCATTGAAAGTCTCAGTGGTACGAAGGTGGTGATTGATATAACTAAAGGTGCCCCGGTCGTTGATCTAAGTGATTTTTTTGCAAGGGTTAAAAGCACAGAAGAAAAAAATCTTTTGAAAGCTAAATCACTTTCAAAAAGTCTGGGAATTGAAATTAAGATAGCAGATGAAGAATTAAACCAAGAACTTGTCTCAAAAATTCTTAGACGTTTAGACAGTATCACTCCTGATTCAGTTCCAGCAAATTTAAAAGGAATTCAAATTTCAAAAGGTGAGACGACAACGTACAGGGAATTTCCGGAAGTTTTTAATGTTTATGCAGGTATAGATAGCACTGCAAACAGTGAAATTCCTAGTTTTGGATTTAGATTTAAAAAGTATCAAGAAAAAAGTGAAACTTGTAAAAATGGTGCGGAAAAATTACTGGATTAGGCATAATTTATATCTGGAGTTTAATAAATTTGCCTGGTTCTTCTATGCATATTTGCACGTCAATATAGAGTCCATTATCGTATTTTGACTTTTTATTATTGATTTCAGTATTTACAATAAAGCTCTGGTTATCAATTAACCCTGGGTAGAGGATTTTAAAATCTACTAATTCTTGCAAGAACTCTGAAAAATCTTCTTCTAATAATCGTAAGCTCTCAGTATCTTGATGCTCTAGAACATAAGGCTCGGCTATTTTTACTAATGATTCCCGAATTGCCTTTAGCGTTCTTCTTGAAGATAAAGTTTCATCATCTGAAGACAAAGTGTAGTTTCCCCAAAGTATAAAATCCCCGGAAGAATTCTTTTTAATAACATTAACCCTATTTTCATTTAAAAAGCGAACGTCTTCAATGCTTAATACTTTTGAAGGGTAAACGTCTTGTGGTAGGGGTTGGTTTGCAATCGGTCCCAAAATAGAATTACGAAGATCACTTATTTGAAAGATTGCTAGAAAAAGTACCGATGGTGCGACAGGTCCATCTTCAAGGGTAATCCAAGGATAAAATAATGCACTATCTGATCCATTTAATTTTTCAGAAAATGTTTTTAATTCCTGCGTTCCTATATGAATTGGTGCATCTAATAACGCGATCATCATCGGAAGACTTAACACGAGATCATTAACTTTTTGATAAAACTTTATCAAATTATCTTTTTCTAAAAGGACTGATGCTTGAGGAAAAGCTAAGAGGTCTCCAAGAGATTCATAACTTCTCAGAAGATATATTCCTGACCTGTCAACATATGAACGATCATGTCCAAGTACTTCACTTAAATAGAGATCTCCACAATTTTTGTCTCCATTTTCGATTTTTATAAATTTTAGGATAAGTCTTCTACCACCCAAACGAAAAAAAGCGTCAATAAATTCATGGCACAATCTGTCTATGAAGGTCTTTTTATCTTTTACAATGCTCCAAAGTTGTTTGTAGGAGGAGATTTCAACAGGTTTTTCAGGAGCTTCAAATGTTGTCACAAGTACCATCACAGGGCTTCCCGTGACCCCTCTTTGTAACCCTGTTGGTGTATAATGTTGTATTTCATCGAAAGATGATTTACTCGTTTTTCTTAGCATTTCATATACCTAGTTGAAACTTGTTTTGAGGAATAGTATGAAATTTGTTAAAACGATTATCAAAAGGTAATCCTTCTTCTTTCACCTCAAACACATTAGCTTTATCTAATTTTAACTTTTTATCCAAACCCCTAAAAGAATTTTCAAAAATACCCCAATGAAAGTCATCGATATATTTAACTTTAGTTGCCACACCTAAACCCCTGAAAACAAGTTTTCCACTCTTTGCTGCTAAAGCAGATCCATAATTATCTTTCTCAATAGATTTATGAAGCTCAACACCAGTTTTGAGAACATCTTCTGATAAATTCGCTACGTGTTCTAATACTTTCGCATTTTTTAATCCTGGTATAAACTCTAGAACTGTTTGCCTATATATTTTTAATAGATCCCTTTCTCCAATAATTTTCTTTTTTCTGATAAGGTCTTCAACCTTTCCAAGGCTTTCAATGTGTCCTTTAAGTGCTAATGTTGTTTCTTCTGACACTTTTGAAAATTTAGTTAGATTAGATAATTTTGAACTCATTGTTGAAATGCCTTTTAAAACTCCTACCCCGGAGTACAATAAGTCTAAAAAGAATACCAATATATACAATGTACGTATTGCCGGTAAATCTTTCAAGATAGAATATTCTTCAAATTTCCCAGTATTTTTATACTTAACCAGATCATATATACATATTCCGAGCATAAAGGCATTCACCGCAAAAGACCAACCCAATGGGTTAGGAACAAAAAAAGTAAGTGCAATATACAATATAAAAGTAGCTATAAAGTAAGCAGGTATATCATCAGTATTTTGGATCATTTGTTTTTTAATTTCATTTAGCTGAATTGTATATTCATCATAAAACAATAAAAAATCAGACAAACCTCTCTCTGTAGAATCAGTATTTCTTATTGAAGAAAAATAATTGTAGAAATCTTTAACCTGTGATTGCTTGGCCCCCCCACTTAGAACATTAAAGCTTTCGGTCAACTGCTTATAATTCAAGTTAAGTACACCATCTAGATTACCTTTAAATCCTTTTACTCCATGTTGTTTTACAAATTTGTTCAAAGATTTTTGATATCCATGATTGAATGAAACTATAGCACCTGAAAAATATTCGATAAGAATGCCCATTGTCTCTGAATGATTTCTTTTTGAAATATTGAGCTCTTTTAGGAATGAATTCATATAGAAAACAAATATTTCTCGGTATGTGAAATTATTTCTGCTCAATATCTTCTCAGAAGACATAGTACTTATTGCTTTCAGAAGTTTACGACGTTCTTCAAGAGACTCTGTCTGTCTTGATGATTTAGTGTAACCATTTTCTTTTCGAAATGTTCTTTTTGTCTGATTTTCGTAAAGTTTAACGTTCATATTTCAGTACCGAATCTGATTCCTCTGATCCCTCTAAAGCAAGAGGAAACCCACAGTTAAGAGATAACTTTAAGAGATTTTTTCTAATATCATTTTCTAGCTGTCCAAAGTTAGGTGAGTTAGATTTAGGCAGCCTTCTTGAAGCTCTATTTGCATAAAACTCAACTTTTTTACAATCTCTATTCTTTCTCTCTGCAAGCTGAATAGCGTATCTCATATTCACAATCGGATCCAAGGTGTCCACATTGGTTGCAACATACTCAACTCCTTTCTCATAAAACTTCTGTTCCTCTTTAGTAAGCTGATATCTAAAAGAAAGTAAAGTATCAAAAATATCGTAATCCACTGAAAAATATACATCTGAATAATCCATTTTATTTCTATATTTTTTGTAATATTCATGAAACTCTTTTATTTTCCCATGGTAAATTTTATCCTCAAGAACATGTGAAAACTGAACCCAGTTGGAAGTGTTTTGTTCTACTCCGCTTGTAAATTCTAGATTATTAAATTTATATATGCTCAGTGAGGGCGAAATGCATTGTCTATTAATAGGCAAGCCTCCTGGATTTTCATATGAGTACCTCTCTCCTTTTTTCCAGGCCTCGTGAGTAAGATGCTGCACTTTTTTCGCTAATTCAAATGCTTCTTTGGTTTTCAAAGGTTCAAAATTGCCACGACTACGTTGATTGGCATAATTTTTACACTTAAAAACGATTTCCTCTGGATACTGCTTCATCCACCTTTTCACATCTTCATCGTAACTTTCATCTGTTTTAAATTTAAGAGATGTTGTTGCCCATATATCAAACCATGCAGGTCTTAAAGGCATTTCTTTAAACTCTAAATACTCTTTAAGATTATTCAAAGCTCTCGACGTTGTTTGCGTTTCAAAAACAATATAATTGTACATCTCCATTATATTGTCTGCCATTTGATCACTGTATTTTCTTACTTTTTTATACATTTCAAAACAGGCCTGATCATCTATTTTCAAATGAACATTTCGATTCATCGCTTGAACGTATGGATAAACACAATTATAGACAATCTCCTTAGCTAGAGGCATTGCTGATGCATAATATTTTTGATAAGGTTCAATTTCTAAATTTAAACCAATTGAATTTCCTTCTCCTGAAAAAGTCCTTGTCATATAGTCTTCAATATCTGAATAAAAATGCCTTGAGTTCGCTGATGCTGCCAAAAAATAGCTTCCAAGTTTAGTTTTTAAATCCTTTGGCAATGCACTTGTTTTCGCAAGACTATCACCTAAATATTCGTAACATGTAGAAAGTAGGCAATCTCCCAATTTAATGTTTTCAGCAAGAGATAGCATTTTTTTTGTGTCTTTTTTTAAGACTGAATCAGTTATTTCCAGACTTAGCAGAAGTTCTTTTTTATTTGCGTATTTGCTTTTAAGCATGGAGAGATATTTCTTATATAAATTATCATTCAAATTGAAATAAACCTCTAAAGCTTGATGAAAAATTCTCGCAATATAGCTACTGTCCGGAAAATCATTTAAAAACTGTGAATGAATTTTAAAATTTAGTTCAAGTAATTTATTCATTCTTTTCAAAGCCTCTAAATCATCTTTGGAATCCCAAATATTTGGATCCCAAATATTTGTCATCGAGACCCAAAGAACTATAAAGGGATAGTGACTTTTTTTATTGTTGAAAATTCTCTCTAATTTATTTAAAGCATTTAGTTTATCTGGACCAAAATTTAAATTATAATTAATTTGTATCAGATCTTTAAGTTCTTTAAGCTCAGGAAAATGATCCATATACTTTAGAAGTGTTGTACATTCTTCAAAATAACATTTTGTATATATTGCTACTTCCTCAACAACTTCTTTAGCACTACTATTTAAAAGAAGTGCTCTTAAAGAATTTGTATCGAGAAAATCATGTTTATCAAAAAAAGGATTTTCAAACATTTTTGATGGATTCAATGATGGATCGTTGAGAATTTTTATGTAAGAAATTAGAGCTGGAACTGACTCAGGATGTTTATCTAAATATTTTTGTAAAAATTCAGCTTTTAAAGCTACTTCACTTATTGTTTTTGGGTGAGTATATTTTGTCTCTTTTAAGAATTTTTTCTTTTCAGACTCATATTGCTTTGCTTTTCTTGGATCAAAGTTTAGCTTCTTCACAACTTCAGCGTAATATTTATTAAAGTGTGAAGTTCCATAGGCAATTGGGAGCATTTCTTCTGCCCAAAGATTTGAAGATAATAAAGATATTAAAAATATTATTAATTTCATTTTTATGTTCACAAATCTGGCTCCTCTGATCCCTCTCGTATAAGGAGAAAGCCACAATTAAGTGATAATTTTAAGAGATTTTTTCTAATATCATTTTCTAGCTGTCCAAAGTTAGGTGAGTTAGATTTAGGCAGCCTTCTTGAAGCTCTATTTGCATAAAACTCAACTTTTTTACAATCTCTATTCTTTCTCTCTGCAAGCTGAATAGCGTATCTCATATTCACAATCGGATCCAAGGTGTCCACATTGGTTGCAACATACTCAACTCCTTTCTCATAAAACTTCTGTTCCTCTTTAGTAAGCTGATATCTAAAAGAAAGTAAAGTATCAAAAATATCGTAATCCACTGAAAAATATACATCTGAATAATCCATTTTATTTCTATATTTTTTGTAATATTCATGAAACTCTTTTATTTTCCCATGGTAAATTTTATCCTCAAGAACATGTGAAAACTGAACCCAGTTGGAAGTGTTTTGTTCTACTCCGCTTGTAAATTCTAGATTATTAAATTTATATATGCTCAGTGAGGGCGAAATGCATTGTCTATTAATAGGCAAGCCTCCTGGATTTTCATATGAGTACCTCTCTCCTTTTTTCCAGGCCTCGTGAGTAAGATGCTGTACTTTTTTCGCTAATTCAAATGCTTCTTTAGTTTTCAAAAGTTCAAAATTGCCACGACGACGTTGAATGGCATAATTTTTACACTTGAAAACTATTTCCTCTGGATACTGCTTCATCCACCTTTTCACATCTTCCTCGTAACTTTCAATTGATTTAAATTTAAGAGATGTTGTTGCCCATATATCAAACCATGCGGGTCTTAAAGGCATTTCTTTAAACTCTAAATACTCTTTAAGATTATTCAAAGCTCTCGACGTTGTTTGCGTTTCAAAAACAATATAATTGTACATCTCCATTATATTGTCTGCCATTTGATCACTGTATTTTCTTACTTTTTTATACATTTCAAAACAGGCCTGATCATCTATTTTCAAATGAACATTTCGATTCATCGCTTGAACGTATGGATAAACACAATTATAGACAATCTCCTTAGCTAGAGGCATTGCTGATGCATAATATTTTTGATAAGGTTCAATTTCTAAATTTAAACCAATTGAATTTCCTTCTCCTGAAAAAGTCCTTGTCATATAGTCTTCAATATCTGAATAAAAATGCCTTGAGTTCGCTGATGCTGCCAAAAAATAGCTTCCAAGTTTAGTTTTTAAATCCTTTGGCAATGCACTTGTTTTCGCAAGACTATCACCTAAATATTCGTAACATGTAGAAAGTAGGCAATCTCCCAATTTAATGTTTTCAGCAAGAGATAGCATTTTTTTTGTGTCTTTTTTTAAGACTGAATCAGTTATTTCCAGACTTAGCAGAAGTTCTTTTTTATTTGCGTATTTGCTTTTAAGCATGGAGAGATATTTCTTATATAAATTATCATTCAAATTGAAATAAACCTCTAAAGCTTGATGAAAAATTCTCGCAATATAGCTACTGTCCGGAAAATCATTTAAAAACTGTGAATGAATTTTAAAATTTAGTTCAAGTAATTTATTCATTCTTTTCAAAGCCTCTAAATCATCTTTGGAATCCCAAATATTTGGATCCCAAATATTTGTCATCGAGACCCAAAGAACTATAAAGGGATAGTGACTTTTTTTATTGTTGAAAATTCTCTCTAATTTATTTAAAGCATTTAGTTTATCTGGACCAAAATTTAAATTATAATTAATTTGTATCAGATCTTTAAGTTCTTTAAGCTCAGGAAAATGATCCATATACTTTAGAAGTGTTGTACATTCTTCAAAATAACATTTTGTATATATTGCTACTTCCTCAACAACTTCTTTAGCACTACTATTTAAAAGAAGTGCTCTTAAAGAATTTGTATCGAGAAAATCATGTTTATCAAAAAAAGGATTTTCAAACATTTTTGATGGATTCAATGATGGATCGTTGAGAATTTTTATGTAAAAAACTAGAGCTGGAACTGACTCAGGATGTTTATCTAAATATTTTTGTAAAAATTCAGCTTTTAAAGCTACTTCACTTATTGTTTTTGGGTGAGTATATTTTGTCTCTTTTAAGAATTTTTTCTTTTCAGACTCATATTGCTTTGCTTTTCTTGGATCAAAGTTTAGCTTCTTCACAACTTCAGCGTAATATTTATTAAAGTGTGAAGTTCCATAGGCAATTGGGAGCATTTCTTCTGCCCAAAGATTTGAAGATAATAAAGATATTAAAAATATTATTAATTTCATTTTTATGTTCACAAATCTGGCTCCTCTGATCCCTCTAAAGCAAGAGGAAACCCACAGTTAAGAGATAACTTTAAGAGATTTTTTCTAATATCATTTTCTAGCTGTCCAAAGTTAGGTGAGTTAGATTTAGGCAGCCTTCTTGAAGCTCTATTTGCATAAAACTCAACTTTTTTACAATCTCTATTCTTTCTCTCTGCAAGCTGAATAGCGTATCTCATATTCACAATCGGATCCAAGGTGTCCACATTGGTTGCAACATACTCAACTCCTTTCTCATAAAACTTCTGTTCCTCTTTAGTAAGCTGATATCTAAAAGAAAGTAAAGTATCAAAAATATCGTAATCCACTGAAAAATATACATCTGAATAATCCATTTTATTTCTATATTTTTTGTAATATTCATGAAACTCTTTTATTTTCCCATGGTAAATTTTATCCTCAAGAACATGTGAAAACTGAACCCAGTTGGAAGTGTTTTGTTCTACTCCGCTTGTAAATTCTAGATTATTAAATTTATATATGCTCAGTGAGGGCGAAATGCATTGTCTATTAATAGGCAAGCCTCCTGGATTTTCATATGAGTACCTCTCTCCTTTTTTCCAGGCCTCGTGAGTAAGATGCTGCACTTTTTTCGCTAATTCAAATGCTTCTTTGGTTTTCAAAGGTTCAAAATTGCCACGACTACGTTGATTGGCATAATTTTTACACTTAAAAACGATTTCCTCTGGATACTGCTTCATCCACCTTTTCACATCTTCATCGTAACTTTCATCTGTTTTAAATTTAAGAGATGTTGTTGCCCATATATCAAACCATGCAGGTCTTAAAGGCATTTCTTTAAACTCTAAATACTCTTTAAGATTATTCAAAGCTCTCGACGTTGTTTGCGTTTCAAAAACAATATAATTGTACATCTCCATTATATTGTCTGCCATTTGATCACTGTATTTTCTTACTTTTTTATACATTTCAAAACAGGCCTGATCATCTATTTTCAAATGAACATTTCGATTCATCGCTTGAACGTATGGATAAACACAATTATAGACAATCTCCTTAGCTAGAGGCATTGCTGATGCATAATATTTTTGATAAGGTTCAATTTCTAAATTTAAACCAATTGAATTTCCTTCTCCTGAAAAAGTCCTTGTCATATAGTCTTCAATATCTGAATAAAAATGCCTTGAGTTCGCTGATGCTGCCAAAAAATAGCTTCCAAGTTTAGTTTTTAAATCCTTTGGCAATGCACTTGTTTTCGCAAGACTATCACCTAAATATTCGTAACATGTAGAAAGTAGGCAATCTCCCAATTTAATGTTTTCAGCAAGAGATAGCATTTTTTTTGTGTCTTTTTTTAAGACTGAATCAGTTATTTCCAGACTTAGCAGAAGTTCTTTTTTATTTGCGTATTTGCTTTTAAGCATGGAGAGATATTTCTTATATAAATTATCATTCAAATTGAAATAAACCTCTAAAGCTTGATGAAAAATTCTCGCAATATAGCTACTGTCCGGAAAATCATTTAAAAACTGTGAATGAATTTTAAAATTTAGTTCAAGTAATTTATTCATTCTTTTCAAAGCCTCTAAATCATCTTTGGAATCCCAAATATTTGGATCCCAAATATTTGTCATCGAGACCCAAAGAACTATAAAGGGATAGTGACTTTTTTTATTGTTGAAAATTCTCTCTAATTTATTTAAAGCATTTAGTTTATCTGGACCAAAATTTAAATTATAATCAATTTGCATCAGATCCTTAAGTTCTTTAAGCTCAGGAAAATGATCCATATGCTTAAGAAGTGTTATACATTCTTCAAAATAACATTTTGTATATATTGCTACTTCCTCAACAACTTCTTTAGCACTACTATTTAAAAGTAGTGCTCTTAAAGAATTTGTATCGAGAAAGTCATGTTTATCAAAAAAAGGATTTTCAAACATTTTTGATGGATTCAATGATGGATCGTTGAGAATTTTTATGTAAGAAATTAGAGCTGGAACTGACTCAGGATGTTTATCTAAATATTTTTGTAAAAATTCAGCTTTTAAAGCTACTTCACTTATTGTTTTTGGGTGAGTATATTTTGTCTCTTTTAAGAATTTTTTCTTTTCAGACTCATATTGCTTTGCTTTTCTTGGATCAAAGTTTAGCTTCTTCACAACTTCAGCGTAATATTTATTAAAGTGTGAAGTTCCATAGGCAATTGGGAGCATTTCTTCTGCCCAAAGATTTGAAGATAATAAAGATATTAAAAATATTATTAATTTCATTTTTATGTTCACAAATCTGGCTCCTCTGATCCCTCTAAAGCAAGAGGAAACCCACAGTTAAGAGATAACTTTAAGAGATTTTTTCTAATATCATTTTCTAGCTGTCCAAAGTTAGGTGAGTTAGATTTAGGCAGCCTTCTTGAAGCTCTATTTGCATAAAACTCAACTTTTTTACAATCTCTATTCTTTCTCTCTGCAAGCTGAATAGCGTATCTCATATTCACAATCGGATCCAAGGTGTCCACATTGGTTGCAACATACTCAACTCCTTTCTCATAAAACTTCTGTTCCTCTTTAGTAAGCTGATATCTAAAAGAAAGTAAAGTATCAAAAATATCGTAATCCACTGAAAAATATACATCTGAATAATCCATTTTATTTCTATATTTTTTGTAATATTCATGAAACTCTTTTATTTTCCCATGGTAAATTTTATCCTCAAGAACATGTGAAAACTGAACCCAGTTGGAAGTGTTTTGTTCTACTCCGCTTGTAAATTCTAGATTATTAAATTTATATATGCTCAGTGAGGGCGAAATGCATTGTCTATTAATAGGCAAGCCTCCTGGATTTTCATATGAGTACCTCTCTCCTTTTTTCCAGGCCTCGTGAGTAAGATGCTGCACTTTTTTCGCTAATTCAAATGCTTCTTTGGTTTTCAAAGGTTCAAAATTGCCACGACTACGTTGATTGGCATAATTTTTACACTTAAAAACGATTTCCTCTGGATACTGCTTCATCCACCTTTTCACATCTTCATCGTAACTTTCATCTGTTTTAAATTTAAGAGATGTTGTTGCCCATATATCAAACCATGCAGGTCTTAAAGGCATTTCTTTAAACTCTAAATACTCTTTAAGATTATTCAAAGCTCTCGACGTTGTTTGCGTTTCAAAAACAATATAATTGTACATCTCCATTATATTGTCTGCCATTTGATCACTGTATTTTCTTACTTTTTTATACATTTCAAAACAGGCCTGATCATCTATTTTCAAATGAACATTTCGATTCATCGCTTGAACGTATGGATAAACACAATTATAGACAATCTCCTTAGCTAGAGGCATTGCTGATGCATAATATTTTTGATAAGGTTCAATTTCTAAATTTAAACCAATTGAATTTCCTTCTCCTGAAAAAGTCCTTGTCATATAGTCTTCAATATCTGAATAAAAATGCCTTGAGTTCGCTGATGCTGCCAAAAAATAGCTTCCAAGTTTAGTTTTTAAATCCTTTGGCAATGCACTTGTTTTCGCAAGACTATCACCTAAATATTCGTAACATGTAGAAAGTAGGCAATCTCCCAATTTAATGTTTTCAGCAAGAGATAGCATTTTTTTTGTGTCTTTTTTTAAGACTGAATCAGTTATTTCCAGACTTAGCAGAAGTTCTTTTTTATTTGCGTATTTGCTTTTAAGCATGGAGAGATATTTCTTATATAAATTATCATTCAAATTGAAATAAACCTCTAAAGCTTGATGAAAAATTCTCGCAATATAGCTACTGTCCGGAAAATCATTTAAAAACTGTGAATGAATTTTAAAATTTAGTTCAAGTAATTTATTCATTCTTTTCAAAGCCTCTAAATCATCTTTGGAATCCCAAATATTTGGATCCCAAATATTTGTCATCGAGACCCAAAGAACTATAAAGGGATAGTGACTTTTTTTATTGTTGAAAATTCTCTCTAATTTATTTAAAGCATTTAGTTTATCTGGACCAAAATTTAAATTATAATCAATTTGCATCAGATCCTTAAGTTCTTTAAGCTCAGGAAAATGATCCATATGCTTAAGAAGTGTTATACATTCTTCAAAATAACATTTTGTATATATTGCTACTTCCTCAACAACTTCTTTAGCACTACTATTTAAAAGTAGTGCTCTTAAAGAATTTGTATCGAGAAAGTCATGTTTATCAAAAAAAGGATTTTCAAACATTTTTGATGGATTCAATGATGGATCGTTGAGAATTTTTATGTAAGAAATTAGAGCTGGAACTGACTCAGGATGTTTATCTAAATATTTTTGTAAAAATTCAGCTTTTAAAGCTACTTCACTTATTGTTTTTGGGTGAGTATATTTTGTCTCTTCTAAGAATTTTTTCTTTTCAGACTCATATTGCTTTGCTTTTCTTGGATCAAAGTTTAGCTTCTTCACAACTTCAGCGTAATATTTATTAAAGTGTGAAGTTCCATAGGCAATTGGGAGCATTTCTTCTGCCCAAAGATTTGAAGATAATAAAGATATTAAAAATATTATTAATTTCATTTTTATGTTCACAAATCTGGCTCCTCTGATCCCTCTAAAGCAAGAGGAAACCCACAGTTAAGAGATAACTTTAAGAGATTTTTTCTAATATCATTTTCTAGCTGTCCAAAGTTAGGTGAGTTAGATTTAGGCAGCCTTCTTGAAGCTCTATTTGCATAAAACTCAACTTTTTTACAATCTCTATTCTTTCTCTCTGCAAGCTGAATAGCGTATCTCATATTCACAATCGGATCCAAGGTGTCCACATTGGTTGCAACATACTCAACTCCTTTCTCATAAAACTTCTGTTCCTCTTTAGTAAGCTGATATCTAAAAGAAAGTAAAGTATCAAAAATATCGTAATCCACTGAAAAATATACATCTGAATAATCCATTTTATTTCTATATTTTTTGTAATATTCATGAAACTCTTTTATTTTCCCATGGTAAATTTTATCCTCAAGAACATGTGAAAACTGAACCCAGTTGGAAGTGTTTTGTTCTACTCCGCTTGTAAATTCTAGATTATTAAATTTATATATGCTCAGTGAGGGCGAAATGCATTGTCTATTAATAGGCAAGCCTCCTGGATTTTCATATGAGTACCTCTCTCCTTTTTTCCAGGCCTCGTGAGTAAGATGCTGCACTTTTTTCGCTAATTCAAATGCTTCTTTGGTTTTCAAAGGTTCAAAATTGCCACGACTACGTTGATTGGCATAATTTTTACACTTAAAAACGATTTCCTCTGGATACTGCTTCATCCACCTTTTCACATCTTCATCGTAACTTTCATCTGTTTTAAATTTAAGAGATGTTGTTGCCCATATATCAAACCATGCAGGTCTTAAAGGCATTTCTTTAAACTCTAAATACTCTTTAAGATTATTCAAAGCTCTCGACGTTGTTTGCGTTTCAAAAACAATATAATTGTACATCTCCATTATATTGTCTGCCATTTGATCACTGTATTTTCTTACTTTTTTATACATTTCAAAACAGGCCTGATCATCTATTTTCAAATGAACATTTCGATTCATCGCTTGAACGTATGGATAAACACAATTATAGACAATCTCCTTAGCTAGAGGCATTGCTGATGCATAATATTTTTGATAAGGTTCAATTTCTAAATTTAAACCAATTGAATTTCCTTCTCCTGAAAAAGTCCTTGTCATATAGTCTTCAATATCTGAATAAAAATGCCTTGAGTTCGCTGATGCTGCCAAAAAATAGCTTCCAAGTTTAGTTTTTAAATCCTTTGGCAATGCACTTGTTTTCGCAAGACTATCACCTAAATATTCGTAACATGTAGAAAGTAGGCAATCTCCCAATTTAATGTTTTCAGCAAGAGATAGCATTTTTTTTGTGTCTTTTTTTAAGACTGAATCAGTTATTTCCAGACTTAGCAGAAGTTCTTTTTTATTTGCGTATTTGCTTTTAAGCATGGAGAGATATTTCTTATATAAATTATCATTCAAATTGAAATAAACCTCTAAAGCTTGATGAAAAATTCTCGCAATATAGCTACTGTCCGGAAAATCATTTAAAAACTGTGAATGAATTTTAAAATTTAGTTCAAGTAATTTATTCATTCTTTTCAAAGCTTCTAAATCATCTTTGGAATCCCAAATATTTGGATCCCAAATATTTGTCATTGAGACCCAAAGAACTATAAAGGGATAGTGACTTTTTTTATTGTTGAAAATTCTCTCTAATTTATTTATAGAATTTAGTTTATCTGTACCAAAATTTAAATTATAATCAATTTGTATCAGATCCTTAAGTTCTTTAAGCTCAGGAAAATGATCCATATACTTTAGAAGTGTTGTACATTCTTCAAAATAACATTTTGTATATATTGCTACTTCCTCAACAACTTCTTTAGCACTACTATTTAAAAGAAGTGCTCTTAAAGAATTTGTATCGAGAAAATCATGTTTATCAAAAAAAGGATTTTCAAACATTTTTGATGGATTCAATGATGGATCGTTGAGAATTTTTATGTAAGAAATTAGAGCTGGAACTGACTCAGGATGTTTATCTAAATATTTTTGTAAAAATTCAGCTTTTAAAGCTACTTCACTTATTGTTTTTGGGTGAGTATATTTTGTCTCTTCTAAGAATTTTTTCTTTTCAGACTCATATTGCTTTGCTTTTCTTGGATCAAAGTTTAGCTTCTTCACAACTTCAGCGTAATATTTATTAAAGTGTGAAGTTCCATAGGCAATTGGGAGCATTTCTTCTGCCCAAAGATTTGAAGATAATAAAGATATTAAAAATATTATTAATTTCATTTTTATGTTCACAAATCTGGCTCCTCTGATCCCTCTCGTATAAGGAGAAAGCCACAATTAAGTGATAATTTTAAGAGATTTTTTCTAATATCATTTTCTAGCTGTCCAAATTCAGGAGAGTTAGATTTAGGCAGCCTTCTTGAAGCTCTATTTGCATAAAACTCAACTTTTTTACAATCTCTATTCTTTCTCTCTGCAAGCTGAATAGCGTATCTCATATTCACAATCGGATCCAAGGTGTCCACATTGGTTGCAACATACTCAACTCCTTTCTCATAAAACTTCTGTTCCTCTTTAGTAAGCTGATATCTAAAAGAAAGTAAAGTATCAAAAATATCGTAATCCACTGAAAAATATACATCTGAATAATCCATTTTATTTCTATATTTTTTGTAATATTCATGAAACTCTTTTATTTTCCCATGGTAAATTTTATCCTCAAGAACATGTGAAAACTGAACCCAGTTGGAAGTGTTTTGTTCTACTCCGCTTGTAAATTCTAGATTATTAAATTTATATATGCTCAGTGAGGGCGAAATGCATTGTCTATTAATAGGCAAGCCTCCTGGATTTTCATATGAGTACCTCTCTCCTTTTTTCCAGGCCTCGTGAGTAAGATGCTGTACTTTTTTCGCTAATTCAAATGCTTCTTTAGTTTTCAAAAGTTCAAAATTGCCACGACGACGTTGAATGGCATAATTTTTACACTTGAAAACTATTTCCTCTGGATACTGCTTCATCCACCTTTTCACATCTTCCTCGTAACTTTCAATTGATTTAAATTTAAGAGATGTTGTTGCCCATATATCAAACCATGCGGGTCTTAAAGGCATTTCTTTAAACTCTAAATACTCTTTAAGATTATTCAAAGCTCTCGACGTTGTTTGCGTTTCAAAAACAATATAATTGTACATCTCCATTATATTGTCTGCCATTTGATCACTGTATTTTCTTACTTTTTTATACATTTCAAAACAGGCCTGATCATCTATTTTCAAATGAACATTTCGATTCATCGCTTGAACGTATGGATAAACACAATTATAGACAATCTCCTTAGCTAGAGGCATTGCTGATGCATAATATTTTTGATAAGGTTCAATTTCTAAATTTAAACCAATTGAATTTCCTTCTCCTGAAAAAGTCCTTGTCATATAGTCTTCAATATCTGAATAAAAATGCCTTGAGTTCGCTGATGCTGCCAAAAAATAGCTTCCAAGTTTAGTTTTTAAATCCTTTGGCAATGCACTTGTTTTCGCAAGACTATCACCTAAATATTCGTAACATGTAGAAAGTAGGCAATCTCCCAATTTAATGTTTTCAGCAAGAGATAGCATTTTTTTTGTGTCTTTTTTTAAGACTGAATCAGTTATTTCCAGACTTAGCAGAAGTTCTTTTTTATTTGCGTATTTGCTTTTAAGCATGGAGAGATATTTCTTATATAAATTATCATTCAAATTGAAATAAACCTCTAAAGCTTGATGAAAAATTCTCGCAATATAGCTACTGTCCGGAAAATCATTTAAAAACTGTGAATGAATTTTAAAATTTAGTTCAAGTAATTTATTCATTCTTTTCAAAGCCTCTAAATCATCTTTGGAATCCCAAATATTTGGATCCCAAATATTTGTCATCGAGACCCAAAGAACTATAAAGGGATAGTGACTTTTTTTATTGTTGAAAATTCTCTCTAATTTATTTAAAGCATTTAGTTTATCTGGACCAAAATTTAAATTATAATTAATTTGTATCAGATCTTTAAGTTCTTTAAGCTCAGGAAAATGATCCATATACTTTAGAAGTGTTGTACATTCTTCAAAATAACATTTTGTATATATTGCTACTTCCTCAACAACTTCTTTAGCACTACTATTTAAAAGAAGTGCTCTTAAAGAATTTGTATCGAGAAAATCATGTTTATCAAAAAAAGGATTTTCAAACATTTTTGATGGATTCAATGATGGATCGTTGAGAATTTTTATGTAAGAAATTAGAGCTGGAACTGACTCAGGATGTTTATCTAAATATTTTTGTAAAAATTCAGCTTTTAAAGCTACTTCACTTATTGTTTTTGGGTGAGTATATTTTGTCTCTTTTAAGAATTTTTTCTTCTCAGACTCATATTGCTTTGCTTTTCTTGGATCAAAGTTTAACTTTTTCACAGCTTCAGCGTAATATTTATTAAAATGTGAAGTTCCATAGGCAATTGGGAGCATTTCTTCTGCATTAAGCTGTGAAAAAAGAACAAATAAGACTAACTGAATAAATAATCTTAGTTTCATCAATTCCTACCTTCCTTTCTTTTAGTTTTATTGGCTTCTTTTTGAGCGATATCCTCTTTGCTTTCTCCTTTTTTATAAGGAGTATCAATAATCTCATGATATTTTTTCATATCAATATTTTCTTCAAACGTTTTTAAATTTAACATCGCTGTAAAATCTAGGATTTTCATAGTAACTTTGTAAAAATTCTTCCTTCCAGGTAACGCTTGCACTGCAAGGGATGACATGTCTCCAAAAGCGACTGGAACCCAATACCAACCAGTACCTTTTTTTTTATCGTTCCTATATCTTAGATGAAATACCCCTACAATATGCTTTGAGATCGCAACATTTTCAATTCCATTTGGATAATCATCAGGAAGTGTTCTCTTTCCATATTTTCCACCATCCCTGCCTTTCCTATTGTTAAGATAAAGATTTCGTAAATCTTGAGCAACGCTTAAATCGGGTTCTTCACTTTTTATTTTTTTATCGTAAAATTCAAACTCTATCTGAGTTGATGGCAAGTCAATCCAAGAAACACTACTACTTGCCGTGGCTTCTAAATCTATCCTAAGTACTTCTGCGCCTTTAGATTTTTCATAGTTAAGATCTGGATTATTTCTAGGAACTACAAGTGATCTTTCAATACTCTCATGATCTCCGTCCTTGTATTTGATATATGCATAGTAGTATCGTTGTAGAAATTCTTCTTCATTTCCCAGATAATTCACATGAATAGATCTGCTTATTTTCTTTAAACTCGCTTCTAGTTGCAAGTCTTTATTTTGAGAATACATATACATTGATGCAATAAGTATCATAACTAACCTTCAATTTAACTTTGAATAACCTATAATCGCCAATCTACACTCGATTCTAGTAGGAATACCAAATGAATTATACTCACAACACGCGCTTTCAAAATCTTTAATTCTCCCAAAGAAATACTGACCTTTCCCTAGCGGAACAGCAAGCATATATGGACGAAATTTGTCAACGCCACTTCTATCATTCAAGTCTTTATCGTCTTTTTCTTCTTTTAAAAATATACTACCCATTGAAGAATAGAAGAAATCACGCATATCTTCTGAGTTTATTTTAAAAACCTTATCTTCAACCTCAAAGGATGAAAGTAGATTCGTTTCTAATTTATTTTGGATATCGGGATGGTACAGAAGTTCAAATTCTTGATCCAATGGATCTTTGAAATAAAATAAATTATTTATAAATTCTAGAATGTCTTCATATGCAGTTGTTTTTTCCTCTTCTTTTCTAAGGACATAACTCTCTTCCTCAACTTCCAAATTAAATTCTGTAGAACTATTTGACTGAGGAATTATACTTTTATCTTTGTAGCTTCTAAGGACTAACAATGTGAATAAGTTAAATGCATTTATATCTGATAGTATATATTTCCCAGTATTCTTACTCGAAGGAAAAATATTAAATGACAGATACATTATTTGATTATTGTTAAAATCAGCTCTTATAGGGTAGTTTATGAAATGAGTGTTTTTAAATATATTCTGAATTTTATCCGAATCATCAAAAAGCTTTGGATATTTTAGGTCTTTTTTTTCTTCATTATTCCCATCAGGGTAATAAATTTTTTCATCTTGATAAGATGCGATAGTGTACTCACTATTAAGAAATAATGGCATAAATTTATAAACTTCAGAGTTTTCTATATTTCGCATTACTGAATATTTATTTTCCCCAAAAGGCTTGATTTTCTTTAATACAATTGAGTCCATATTCTTATTTTTATAAACGGAAGATTCTTTTAAATCAAAATTACTCGTTTCACAATTAAAACTTAAATTAACATCACTACATGCTAAAGAAACACATATTCGATGGTTCTGTCCATGTGTCAAAATCCACTTGATGTCAACAATATAGCATTCTTCAAGCTCAAGTGAATAAATAAATGAATCTGTCTTATCCAATGAGTTCTCTTTTGAGTAAATGATCCTCGCATTTTTAAGATTTTGATTTTCATTTGATGTGGAATCATAGATTTCAAATAATCTTTTGATTGCAGATACAGTCTTGGCGATAGAACTTGTAGATATAGTTAGCTCAAACTCAGCAGGACATGAAAAAGATGAAAGATACCCAATTTGATTCCAATTATCATCTAAATCAGGTTCTGGATTTTCTTTTGGCCGATTAGGAGGAAGTACATCTTTATTATCTTTTCCTAATTCTTCTTTCGTTTTATGTATACACCTTGAATGGAGACAATAATCTACTTTCAGACCTGTCGTAAGATCACTCATCCTTTCAACTTTAAGACAATTAGTATTTTCAAATGCAAATAGATTGTACATTTCTACCTCGTAGCGTCCTAAGAAGGTCGCTTTGAATTTTCAATAAAATCATAGTGTATGACCAAACTTACATTATGATTGCTCCCTTCACCAACATTTTGAAATGAAAATCCCAAAGGAAAAGCACCAATTAAATCATACTTAAATTCCCCGATTTCATTTGAAAATATAATCTGCATGTCTGTTTTGTAACTTTTCAATAATGGGTCATTTTCTTCACAAAAATTAACTTTTATTTTTTTATGAAGTGACGATAATATTTCAAGTCCATTTAAGTTATCAGTTTTAGTTGGCTGAATTTCCAAAACAACCCGACCTGGCTTCTCACTGGTTGTAGGTAAAAGTTCTTTTATATATTTCTGTTCAGTAAACTTAGATGTTTCTAGCACATCAAATGAAACTCCTAAATTATCAATACTAACCAATTCAATTTTGACAGATTTACCTTTCCCACCATCGCTCTTCGGTAATAGATATAAAAAAGCAGGTTTATGATCATTTCCCATCACTGCACCCCTTCGATTTCTTTAAGAACTTTCATCGAATTTATCTTCTCCCAACTAGGCGAAACATGCTTCCACCACTGTTTATTATTAAAATCATCCTCATAAAGCTCGATTTGAAGCTTTTGAAACTCAAGTCGAATTCCATAGAGAATATCTTTCATCTTCACTTCCTCTTCGCGCAATATAGACTTAGAAAGCGCTAAATTACAAATGTTTTTAATAATTCCACCGGTAACTGTCATTTCTGAAAGAAACTTCAAATCCACATCTGCTGAAATCCCAAAATTATTCTTCAAATGATCTTTCCAAATCTGTAACTTTGCTTTTTCATTAGGTTTTGGAAAAGTTAAATCAAAAGTTATTCTTCTTAGGAAGGCAGGATCTATTTGATCCGCGTTATTTGTTGAAATAATCACTGTCCCATCAAAGTTCTCTAACTCCTGGAGTAGATAATTCACTTCTAAATTTGCATACTTATCATTACTGGACTTTGCATTCATCCTCTTTGAAAAAAGAGACTCTCCCTCATCAAAAAAGATTATCCCCCCACAACCTTTGGCACTTTTAAAGATTCTTCCCAAATTCTTTTGTGTCTCTCCAACATATTTACTCGTGACAGACGCTAAATCAACCCGGTACAGATCAACTCCAAGTTCATTTGCCAGGGCCTCAGCTGCCATGGTTTTTCCAGTTCCACTTGAACCCTTAAAAACACAAACCGTTGCGAGACCTCTTTCATGACTAGCAAAATGCGATAGCTTTTTTCTTTTCATTTGAGAGGAGATAAACATAACGATTTCATGGAGGCGCAATTTTGTTTTTTCTGGAAGAACACAGTCTTCAAACATATAATTAGGTCTGACTTTTCTGGTGTATTTTTCGATATCAATATTATTGTATTTTTTAGCAAGTTTTAAAACTTCATTTTTTGTAACTTTGCCAAAACCACAAGAGGCCTCTAGGCAAATATGGTAGATGTTTTTAAAACTTAAAGGGTAAATTGAAGCAAGCTTGGAAACTTCATCATTTGATAAATCTAAATTAAATTGCTGGTTAAATCCTTCCCATAACTCAAGACCTGAAACTTTGCTCTCTATCACTAGAGGCATGATATATTTAGTGTATTCTTTAGATAGAATTAGAATTCCACCAGTTTGAATGATCTCTTTATCAATAATTATTTTGTCTTCATCTAGTAATAGAACATTTCCGGTAATAAGAGTAAAACATCTCAAATTTTCATATTCATTGATATTTTCTACCTTGGCAATTACCCGGAAAAATCTCAAATTTTTCTCATGAAGGATTCGAGCAATTTCAAAAATATTTCTAAACTCAAATTCATCTTTAAGTAATTCTAAGGATGACTCCCGAAGAGTGGTTAGGTTCAAAAAGCTTTCAATTGTTCCTTGGTTCCAAATTGGAAATGAGTGGATTGGTTTTATTTCACTAATATGAAAGTATAAATTGGATTGAGTAATATCTATGCCTCTTAGATAATCATAGACAATCGACTTAATTGCCACTTGTTCAGTAATTGATTCAAACAGAAATCTAAGTCGTCCCAGTTTTTCGGATGAACCTTTAAATTTGATAAATTCATCAAGAAGATCATTAAATTGGATGTGAAAAGCTAAGAGAATATAAAAAGATTCAATATTATTTAATGAAAGATTTTGCTGTAAGGATTTAAACCTTGCTTCAAACCCTGAAATTTTCATCGTTTCATCAAATACATCCTTGGGAAGAGAATCGCTAAGCCCAAGATTTTTAACAAATGTTGAAAATTCAGTCCTTTTCATTTTTCCTACTTGGTTTTCACCTTTTGAGAAAGTACGACCAGTGGTTGTAATGGTACCATCGGTGGAGAAGAAGGTGCTCCGAGGTTTCCGACATGTGTGTGAGCATTAAAAAGCTGAACAAATGTCTTACCTTTTACAACTGCTTCCATTGCTGCCTCACCAAGTTCTATTCCGCTACTTCCATCCAGTGTGAGTTTTCCACTAGATTTTACTTTTATACTTTTTGAGCTTTGAATTTTTATTTCACTATCAGTAAGCTCAATTTTATTACCGTTAGAATCTTCCATTTTGATATTCTTATCAATTTTTATGGAGGTCCCATCAGCAGTTTTTATTTCAATAAGATTATCTTCTTCACTCATTGAGATTGTGTTTCCTGTTACGTCACCCAGAGTAATTTTTTTATTTTCAATACTTAATTTATGTCCTTTTTGGTGATTCAATTGGATTTTATCCTGCTCACCATCAACATCATCATCAAATATAAGCGTATGACCTGATCTTGTTTTAATTGCTCTAATATTGTTTTTTTCTTGGTTATAATTTTCAATATTTGATTGAAAGGTAGAGTCTATATCTTTATAAATTGATCCAATAACAATGGGTAGATGAAACTGTCCATTTTCAAAAATGACAAATACTTCATCGTTGATTTCAGGGACTGTCCAGTCTCCATAGCCTGTGTGTGAGTTTGGTCTAAGGATTCTGGCCCAAGGACTAGAATTCTCTCCCATACTTTCTCCTAAAAATGGGTATTGTAGTTTTACTCTACCTAAGTTTTCAGGATCTTTATTGTCTACAACTGTTGCAAGAACAATATTCAAATTCATTTTAGACTTCCTCTAGCATTTAAACTTTTTGAGTAGGCAATTTTTTTATCTAAAATACATTGTGATTCTTTTTCATCAATTTGATTAATTTTACAAAGTCCCAAAAACTTTTTGCTCACATATATTTTGAGTTCATTATCGACATTGATTCCCGCACTACTTCCCTTGCCTAGGATTAAGGATGTTTTTCCATTTCCAACAGGCCATACATCTACGATGGGCACGTCGACTAGATTCATAACTTCTTCTGATTGTTTTGTTTCACTTGTTTTCGTTTTAACTAAACTAATGGAATAATTCATACTTGGAGCATACTTGAAAGATTTTAATTTCAAATAGTATTCTCCTTCAAGACTAATATTAATTGGTTTGTTATTGCTAATATTGTACTTGGGAATTAGGTTTCCTTTTTGCATGCGGTACATTTTTATTGTATTTAGTTGGACAGGTGCTCCTTCTACGTTTGAATTAGCATTCACTGAAATTTTGAAATTGCTGAAGTTTTTAACATCAACTTTATACCAGTCGGTTCTATTTCCAAGCGCTGGGTTAAGGTCATCCTTTACGACACCTTCCTTAAGTTCTTTTGCTCCAGCATAGTCCATTTCAGAATCTTGTTGATCTTTTTTATGAGGAGGTGAATAGAAGATATATCCTTCAAGGTCTGTACGAGGAGTATTAGATTCATAAAAAAATGATAACGCATAATTGCCTGGAGCTAAATTTGTATAGCTTTCAGCGACCATAAAATCTCTACTTTGGCGACATGAAAATTTGTATGGCCCATATGTTTTGAATCTTGAAGCAATGACAAGTTTAGGTAATTTAATTCCACTTTTGTAAGAACAATATTTTTCATAATCTTTTGGAAGTTTGGCCATAATTTGTATTGATCCATCAATATAGTCAAATTGATAACCGCTAAGTTGTACTAATGTATTCACTTCATGTATTTTAAGTCTGTTTGACCTTTGTAAAACCGAGCAACTACTAAGAAGGCCAATTATGGTTAAGGTTAATAAGAATTTCATGAATGACTCCCGGCAAATAAAAATTTAAACACGTAATGCCCTATTTTGATTTCATCCCCAATTTTGAGAAATGTTTCTTTTTTCAGTAATTTTCCATTTAATAAGACTAAAGTATCTAATGAAGGTTTGAGTTCATAAGTTAATGGTGCCCTTCTTTCAATTTTAATATTTTGATTATTTGGAGTTTGAGCGAGACGAAAGTTATTTTTAAGTCCGCCTCCAATCAATACTTGTCTGTTTTCAAGAGTTAAAACTTGAGTTTGATAAAAGGGATGTTTAATAATAAGAATTGGAAAATTTCCTTTTACAGCAAATAAGTCTCCAATCCATTTTCTTGATAAGACAGATTTTTTATCTTGTCCGATTAAAGGTTTATAGTATCTGTAAACTAAATAAATTAAAAGAATTATACATAACACTGCTGCGAGAATCTTTGAAACAAACCATAACTGTTTTCTGAATTTAACTTCAGGGTTGATTGAGATCATGAGATTAGTTCGTAGAGAGTATTTTTTGTCAGTATTGGTAAAATTAATAACAAGTGGATAAGCTCCATATTCGAAATTTATAGGAAGCAACATTTCCACCACGAAGTTCCAATAAAACTCTATATGATCAATGATATTAATATCATCAGAATTTTTCCAAAGAATTGAAGATTCATCTTCTAATCTTAAATTTTCTATAACGTTTCGTTTTAAATCTTCATTTAAAAAAGGAGTATAGGCAAAGACGGAAACGTTATAATTTTTTGATCTATAAAGATCTTTCACCCGATCAGCGTCAAGGTCTCTCACTGGCCCTGCGTTTCCTGAAGAAATAACAATCATGTGTCTTTTGGTTTGAGGAGCAAGGGCATCCATGGTCTGGGCCATTGAGTGAATACCTTGGTTTATACTCAAAGATAATGCTTGTTCTTCACATGAGAAGAATTTTGAAGTCGCTTTGAGGCCTGAAGCTTTCTTTCCTTTAAAAATATTTTGAAAATGATTCTCCCCATTAATTTTCTTATTAAATACTGTTAAACTGATTAGTGATTCTGGAGATACTTTATTAATAAATTTCAGGATTGCATTATTAATAGGTTTTTCAAATTTTCTTCTCTCACATGATGAACTATTATCAATTAAAAAGACGTATTCAGTTTGTTGTGGACCCATTTTTTTAATATTTAAATTAAGCTTTTCAACTCCCACTAATAAGCTTGCTAAAGTTTTTTCTTTGGATAGAGATGAAACACCTTTAATGGGATAAGTTATTGAAAAGTCTTCATCGCCGACAGCTTTGGTCTCAAGATCAGAGGTAATAATAATTTCATCATTATTGCTATTTTCCTGGGCAACAATTGTGTTATTTAAAAAGGTAATAGCAAAAAGTAATATTGCGATTGAGTGAAGAAATACTTGTGTCTGAAAAGTTCTATTTGTGATGAGTCTAAGTTGATAGAATCTGTTCATCAATTCAATTTTTTCTCCATGGCAGTAATCGGTGATTTTATCATCTATATTTATGACAGCATTACAGTCTTTAATATCTGCTGTAGCATAGAGTTCTGTGTTGGGATTTCTCATTTTGCAAATTATGAGATCATCACCATCAAAGGAGATATAGTTTCTTCCTTTATGAAGGGCGAAAACTCGTCCATTTTCATCAATAAGCCATCCAACCTCAGGACTATTGGGTGTTTCCTTATAGGCGACTGGAGGTAGTTTTTCTCTGTTATTGTATTTATGAAATACAAGTTTTGCCTTGGCCCATCTGGTGGATAATTTCTCGAAGACATCACTAATCATTGGATACCTCCTAGTTTAATGAATACGAAATCAGCACCGAGAAAGGAAATTTCATCATGATCAAATATTTGAGCTGATTCGGTTTCTTGTCCGTTGACGATCAGAGGATAACTGAAATTGTCAGTTGTCACGATCACTGATTCGCCATTATATTTAACATACATTGTGGCCTCACATAGATCGGTCGAATTAATCACAATATCGCTGTTAATTTTAGTACTTACAGAGGTTATTTTCTTTGAAAGTTTAATATTTTCAATTTCGTTTTTCCCTTTGAGAACAACTAATGTTCCATATGGAAAAGTTTGAACATCTTCAATTTTACAATTGTAGTGGGCGTAGGGGTCTGCTCCTTGCCATTCTGCAAGCATAGGAAGTCCATCGCGATTATAAGTTACCTCATTATCGTGGGCCTTAATAAGCTCACATGAAGAATGATAAATTGCAGACAAAAAATTTATAATACTCATTTATAAATCCTTTGTTTCACTTTCTTGGTACATAGTTACTTCTAAGATACCAACGTCTAAGTCTGTGTTATTTACTTGGATGGTGAGTAAATTATCTCCATCTATTATTTTACTTGGATTAATGAGGGCCCCTAAATTGATGGCCTGGTTTACGAGTTCAGCAGAGGAAACATTAAAATCTTGTATTGGCTGTCCATTCATTATAAAAGTTAAAGATAGAGCTCCTCTTCTTTTTAAACATTTAAGCATGATGATGGCCAATTTATCATTTGTGAGATTGGCCAGATTAATTTCAATAGATCCCTTACCAACAAATTGACCTTTTATTGTCTCACTTTTTCCTTCACCCAAATTTACTTCGACGATTCTTTGGACAGTAAAATCAGAATTAATGGCCAATCTTTCTTTGAAATCAGTACTTCCAATAGAGTCAATTTTTTTGAAGATAGTTCCACCGAAAGAGTGTTTTCTATGATAGCCAAATGGGAATGCCTTTATATCGGCCAAAGACTCTTGGATAAGAGTATTTTTAGCATCAAGAGAATCAATTTTAATTAAGTGTGTTCTTAGATATGAAGCAAGCTCAGACAATGCTTTGAAATTATTCATATTAACATTGTCATCTTCACTTTTAAGACTCTCGGCCAAGGCAAAGAGATCTTGCCATACTTGCTCATAATCTCTTTGAGCATCTCTAGTGAGGTGTCTTAAATCTTCAACAAGATCGTTAAAGACTTTGTGAGTTTCCATGAGTAAATAAGAAATTTTGCTCATAATAAAAAATCTGTCTGAAATTTCAGCTTCAAGATAGACGACTCTGTCTATGCATCGAGGAAGACTTTTGAGTCCAACAAAGACGGTACCGACCTGAATTAAGGATGCTCTAAAGTCACTCACATATGTTTTTGCATTTTTTTGAAATGTATAGTCTACGAAATATCTGTTAAAAGAGTAGTAATAGGGTCTTAGGCAAGTATAAATGACACCAGGAGTATCGGATACTTCATTTTGAACTGTAAGTCTTTCAACATTTTTATCAAGTTTCACATGACCGATTGCTATTCCGTTTGCTGGAACTTCTTTTGAAATTCCAACTTTTCCAATATTTGTACGGTATTGGTGTCCACCGAGTTCAGGTATTTCATGATCGGTAACGGGATTTTCTAGTATTTGTTCTTCATAGGCGTAGAGAACAAACTGTTGAGGATCTTTTGCAACGATTCCATTTAAATTCATTAAGATGGGTTCATTGAATATGATCAATTGACCAAAATTCCCTAAAACAGCTCCTGGCATAATTGCAATCATTAATGGATCATTTTCAGAAACGATAATATTTAATTCATCCCCGTAACCTTTAACGATCCCTCTTCCACCGGAAGTAATATGCTCAATAACTTCATCTCTTTGTTTACTGTACTGGCCGATTGAATTTAACTGTTCGGGAACTAATTTTTGGCCAAAATTAAAATGTACACTTTTATCAGTCCACATAATCTAATACCTCTCCAAACTCAATATTGTCTAAAATGATTCCCTCATTTTTACAAATATTGCTCCTAACATCTCTGTTTGTAATATACAATTTGACGTGAGATGGGATTTCTTTTTTTAATAAATGTCTTAGTCCAAGTCGAGTGCTGTCATCTAGTCGTTCATCTAATTCTATAACTAAACTATCAAAATCAGACTCGTTATTAAGTATTCTTCTTGTAGAATTTAAACGTGATTCTCCAAGAATGTATGCACTCATTGGAGCAGGTCCCTGAATCAATCTGCATCTAGAGTTGGGAAGAACAATATTAAGTAGGATTTTGAGTCCTTTTATTGTTCCTCTCCATGTTGTGTATTCAAGGTAAAATTTAATAAAGTCTTCTTTTTGCTCTTCATCTAAAAATGAAATATCAATTCCAAAAAGGGATTTCCAAAATCCATATTTATCATTTGTAGGGTTTGAATGGAGGAGATTTACAAATTGATTAACTTCATTTTTTGTACTTCTCACTGAATCAAGAAAAGAGTGCCAAAATAGGAACATATCTTTTTTATCTTGTTCAAAGTAGTACTGTTGAAAATGAAAAGGAAATTGATTAGTTGACATAATTTCCCTCCTCAAAATGTACATCTAGCTTTAAACTAGGTAGTTCGTTTAAATTTAGTTTGTGAATTTTCTTTGATACTCCAGATCGATTATCTATGAGAAAGATATCTTTCACAAAAAACACATTTTCAATATCCATAATATACTTTGTGAGGTGATCGATATCGATGTTTATACCTGGAGCGACTTTTAGTCCTTGCTCACTATAGACGCTAAAATACTCTCTGATTTTATTTCTAATATCTTGAATTTCTTGTTTATTGATTTGTTTAAGATAAATTGTGGCCTGAAACAATAACTCTTTGAGTGAAAGTTTTTCAACATTTACTCTTGTTCCGATAAGTACCCTGTCTTCTAAATATTCTTTTAACGTATAAATATCACTATCGATGGGTAGATAATCAAGTTCTTTACTGTTTTTACTGTATTCAGCTTTTATCAAAGGATAAACATTTACGATATTATGTTTGCCACTTTGGCAATAGACTTTGCCTATTCTTGGAGAAGAAGTCATTGAAATATTAATAAAGTCATCAAGAGTGATGGCCCTATCTTTATTTTTAAGCAGTCCTGAAAACTGAGAATATAGCTTTTCACTATCAGAATAATTTGTACCACCGGTAGGGGCATCTACAAATTCGACACGATCAATGAGGTTTTTTTGCTTTTCTAAGTGGATTGGTGCAGAGATGTCTAAATTGGCGGCAGAGCCATTAGTCAATTCAAGTGATTCGATTACAACATTATCAAACCCAACTGGACATAATCTTCCTCTTACTCCATCTCCAAATTTGATAACCCCTTTGGCAGTATCAAATGTAAAATGAGAAGAGTTTTCGTTAGATAAGAAAAAACTTTCTACACAATGCCAGGTTTCAGTGATATCAAATTCGCCGTTGTATATTTTTAAAGTAAACTCGTTAAAGACCTGTTCACTAGGCAAGGTGAATTCTTGATGTGGTCTAGCTGTACCAGGGCCAAGACATATTTTTTTCAAAGTCTTTATATTTTCAACTTCTACGACATTTGGAATGACTCTTCGAACGGGAAGAATTTCAGAATAATTATTCCACTCCATTTCAAGCCAAAAGGCATTCACGCCATCTATTTCAGATTTTTCAATGAAAGTTGCTGAGGTATACAATTTAAAATATCCAGATTTAGAATATCCTTTTGTACAACATTCACTACTAATAAAGCGTTTTTCATTTTTTATAATATTATTAAATCTAACTTGTCCAAAATTGAGTGGATTTTCAAGTTCAACAAAGAGATTAATATTTACTCTGCCCGGAAATTTTTCAAGTCCTATAAGGCATGAACCATTTTGATTTCTTAAGTAGATTTCTCCATGATCACAAATTGTAACAGGGTCAGTTGAGCGAAAAGTAATATTATCAACAGATTTAAACTCAGTATGCACATCTAAAAGTGTATGTTCTTGATCTTTGAGTAAATTTTTAGGAATAATTTTTACTATTCCCTTGGCCGGTTTTGCCTTTCTGCAGTTGAGACCAAACAAGAGAGGAAGTTGGTTAACGACCTCATTTGGAATTTGGTGTATTTCGTTTTCAATTTCCGCACAGCTTAAAGCGATGGCCTCAGAAAGAATACTGATCGGGTTTCCGGCACTTGTAAAATCCCAATCTGGATAGATTTCACTCAGTTTTTTATTAATTTTATCATGATACTTTGAAGCAAGCTGAATATTAGGTGTTTTCATGATAACACCACCAAAGGAAACTCAAACGTACTAGAACTATTGAGTTCATTAATTGTATAATTGATCATTACTCTTTTTTGGGAGATTTCATCATTTGCGTAATCAACACTATTAACAGTAATTCTAGGTTCATTTTTAGTAAGTGAGTTTTTAATTTCACTACACATATTTCTGGCCATTCCGGATTTATTTAGCTGATAAAAATATTTTGAAATTTCACAGCCATATTCTGGTCTGAGTGCTCTTTCACCTTTTTCAGTGATAAGGCAGTGGTAAATATTTTGTCTAATATCATCTTCTAAATTGATTTCTTCCAAAGGTGCAAGCATCTTTTGGGTATTGGAATCTAATCGACCTAAACCTAAGTATTTACAGTTCATCGCCCATCCCTTCAAATTCTAGTGCATCAAACCTTGTTGGTTGAATAGGTTTTGATGGCATACTAGGAGCTTTGGGTTCAACTGGTTTGATGGGTGTTTCAATTGTTTTGTTTGGAATACTGGCAATTTCTTGTTTTTCTGAGATATTTTCAGTATTTATTTTTCTTGAAACCGACCATTTTTTTATAAACATATTATTCATGTTTAATCTTTTAACTTGATAGGCGTCTAATTCACAATCGATAAATATACAATTTTCAAATTTGCAAACGTCAAGATCCAATTTGGTAAAAGGCACTCTTAGAAAAGTACAACCAATGAAGTTTGTATTGGATAGCGTTGCAGAAAAATCTTCAATTTTGAAAAAACAAGATCTAAATTCACAGTAGGATAAATCAATGAACTGAAGTTTACAGTTTGTAAATTCACTAAAAGAGGCCTCAGTGTTTCTAAAATCACAGTTCTCTAAGACGCTCTGACGAAAGATACACTTATTCATTAAATTTTTTCTAAATGAACTATTTAAAATATTGGTATTTTCAAATACCGTTGACTCCATTCTACTATCATCGAGATTAGAGTTCGTTATATCAACAAAAGAAAAAGTTGAATTCCCTGTAAACCAAGAAAATAAAACTTTGTTAAATTTTGAATTCTCAAATCGAAGCGGCCCATATTTTTTAAAATCAATTTCAAGCTCATTCATTGAAACATTGGAAAGAGTCGGGGCATTTACTTGAATAAATTCTTCTAAAAAAATATCTTGATGTGCAGTAAATTCTTTCATATTTTCACCGCCGAGTAACTAATATTAAAGTGACTGTTTTTAACATAGCTTAGTTCGATATCAGTTATGCAATATTTTCCTAAAAGCGACTTAGCAAGAGTATCAATTTTACTGGTTTCTTCTTTGAGGGTGAATTCGACCACATGACCAATTTCCAAAACAATATCACTCACAAATTTTATTCTACAATTATTAAGACGGTTTCTATTGTATAAAGCATGTAACTGATCATCCATGTCTACTGAGGCCTGAGAGAAGTTATTTAAATATTCAACTTTGTAGTAACCAAGATCATTTGCATAATCAATTTTGTAAGGTGTATCATCATCCTCTGTTGCATCACCACTAAATGAAGTTGAGGGTTTCAATTCCTTTTTTTCTCTTTTTTCAGTAATACTTTCAATTTGTCCGTTAAGTTCGAGGTAGTTAATGCTGTATTCGAGGTAATCAGGATAATATTGCCCAAGATCTAAAGAGTGTTCGACTGAGAGATCTCTAGAGAATGGGTTTATCAACGAATAGTTCGTAAGTGAATTCTGATAATTAACAGTAAAGAGAAATCCATAATTAGAGCTTGTTTCATAGATAAATTTCAAGAGAGATTTGTTTGAATAATTATATCTAATAATTTGAGTTTCATTAAAATCTGCCCCTAAATTTGCTTCAAGTGCTAAATCTCTGTGAGTAAATTCTTCTAATACAGCTATATTATTTTGCAACAATTCATTTATTTTTATTGGTGCATTATAAGCACTTGAAGCTGGTGGATTAGTATCAAGAATTTTTTGTCCACCCACATAAGTTAAAACAATATTTTTGCCAGATAAGCTTTGATTAGAAAGTATTCCTTTAAAAATGTATTTAAAATTGTCTTCATCATCAGGAGTTTCTTTAAAGCTAACACCAAGTTGAATCATTAAAATATCTTGAAAATGCTCTGAAATTAGTTCATGTCCATGCTTACTTCCGAAGACGATGTGCAATTCATCTATTTGATGACCATTTTTTACTAATTCTAATTTTAAAATATGCTGAAAAAGTTCCTTTTTTCCATTTTCAATAAGGTTATCTTCTTTATCAATGCACTGTAGAATTACTTTGGAAATCATAGTGCCACCTCGCTTGATATTAATAGAGGTGTTGAAGAGCTTTCTAAGACTTGTTCAATTCTTATTTTCTCAATGAATTCAATCTTTCTAGTAATTGTATTAAAAAACTGATTCAAAATAGAAAAATATATTTGTCCCTTTTTTTTCAATTCACTTAGAAAGTTTTCAATTGCAACCAGTTCCTTATCCCATCCGGTGAAACTTTCAGTTGTCAAATGTCTAACAATTACTGTTTTATTAAGAATTAATAGTTGTTTGAGAGTTGACATTGTCTTCTTTGCAAAACCACTTGGTAATCCATGAAACTTCTCACATTCAATCGTAATCGCTTTAAAGTCTGGCACAAAGATGTCTACACAATCTTTAAGTTGTTCAATTTGTTCCGAAGATAATATACCTGAAAATTTATAGACAATTTTTCTTTCAGGATTGATCATTTTTATCCTTTTGCAAGTGATGGCAACTGATTGGTTATATGTTGAAATGACAAACTCAACGGGAATATCCTTTTCTAGTTTATAGGCAACGAATTCTACTAATTTTTGAATTAATACTTGCTTTTTAGGAGTAGAATCATAGAAATCATTTTGATAACAAAAATGGCATTTAAATGGGCAGCCATGTACATAAAAAGCAAAAACACCTTTTTTATTATCTATAATTTCCTCTTCCCCAAAAAGCATTCCAAATTGAGTTAAGTATATATAATTAAGATCAGCAGGCTTATTATCTCTATAATCTTCCACACACAGAAGATCTTCTAGAAGATGTTTTTTCCAATGATCAGTTACAACGGACTGTCCATTTGCAGCGAAAAAAACTTGTGAATATCGTTTAGGATATTTAGTCTGCACTATATTCCTCACTCTGAGTGTTTTCTTCATAATAGCTATCTTTGAGTTCTCTTTGCTTAACTTCTCCAAGAGCATTCTCAAGCATCTCTGTCCATTTCTCACATTCATTACCGACGGCATTTTGGACATCCAACTCTACTTTTCCAGTTTTATCTATTTTAATATTTACTTTTTTTACCATTGTGCCACCACCAGTTCGATATTTCCCTCTTCGTCTACAACTTCTTCATCTACTTCGTAGCCCTGTTGTTCTAAAGAATCCTTAACCGTAATATATGAATACTTTTGTAGCAAAGTTTCTTGAACTTTTTTTGTGTCATATTTCATTTTTTCGAGGAGTTCCCAATCGGCAACCAGTTCATAAGTATTGTCTTCTTTTAATCTGAGTCCAATATCATATTTAGTTCCGGTTTTAATAAGAAGTTCTACTGAGGTTTTATCTCCAAAAAAATTTTCGATTGTAAGAGAATCGAGATCACATACAAAGTCAAAACCCAGCTCTTTTAAGGCCTTCTTAAAAAACTCTAAGTTTTTAATTTGCGTTTTAACTTCCGTAAAATGTGACATTTAGCCTCCAAGTTCAACCTGTCTTACGTTAGGTTGTTCACCTTTTTTACTTTCAATACAGTTTGCATCAACTGCACGTTCTTTTCCCCATCGCCTAGTTTCTTCAATTTTTTCTTTCATAGTTATAGCAATTGGAGTGGTTTTTAATAATGCTTCAGAAAGATCATTCATTCTTAGTTCTCTTTCTTCAAAATAAGCATTATATCTAGCATCGATAAGAGCTTGTTCAATTTCAGCTCCACTGAATTCTTTAGAGAACTGGCCAAATTGTTCTTGATTAAAATCTTCAATTTGCCATTTTCTTTTTGAGAGATGAATGTTCAAAATATCAAGTCTATCCTTTTCTTCTGGTAGATCTGCATAGAAAAGTTCATCGAAACGGCCTTTTCTAAGTAATTCAGGAGGTAAAGACCTCACATCATTTGCCGTAGCAAGAACAAATACAGGTTTTTTCTTTTCTTGCATCCAAGTTAAGAAAGTACCAAAAACTCGAACGGTTGTACCACCGTCTCCGCCACCACTTGAAGCACCAGATAGACCTTTTTCAATTTCATCGATCCATAAGATACATGGGGAGACACTTTCTGCTGTTAAGAGGGCCTGTCTTAAGTTCTGTTCACTAGAGCCAACGAGTCCACTAAACACTTTTCCCATATCAAGTCTAAGAAGTGGCATTTTCCAAGCAGCACCAGTACAAAGGGCCGTAAGAGATTTTCCACAACCAGGGGGACCAACGATTAAAATTCCCTTTGGTGTAGGAAGGTTTAATTCTTTAGCGGCCTGAGAAAATCCACCTTTTCTCGTGGCCAACCAATTTTTTAAATAGGCAAGCCCACCAATTTGTCCAAATTTACCCTCAGTTGGGATAAAATCAAGAATTCCTGATTTTTGAACAATCTGGCGTTTTTCTTGAAGTATTTCATCGATTTTGATTTCACCAAATTTCACAAGTGATTTGGCGAAAATATTTTCAACTTCTTCTTGTGTAAGACCCAAAGCACTTTCGATGATATTGCTTTTTTCATCTGCACTTATGCCAAGGGATACACCTAATTCAACAGAGATTTTATCAAAAATTTGAGAGATTTCATCTCTATTGGGAAGAGGGATTTCTACGACCGCAAGTTCCTTAGAAAGTTCGTGAGGAACCGTCAAAGTTGGAGAAATAAATACAACATTTTTCTGACATAGTTTTAAGTCACATGCAAGATCTCTAAGTTTTCTAATAATAGTAGGATCTTTCATGTAAGGGTGGAAGTCTTTTAATAGGAAGCAGACTTTTCCTTTTTGCTCTACAATAAACTGGAGAGCTTTTTCGGGATTAGTTATCCCTTCAATTTTTTTGCTATAGGGGTCATAAAACCCTCTTGTTTTAGTCCAAACAAGAAATTGTCCACCACGAGAATGAGCGATGTTAGAAACCATTGTTTCAACACGAGCTTCTTCAAAGCTTACGCAAAATATCATAGGATATCTTGCTCTTATAAGAATTTCTATGTCTTTTTGTGTTTCTAACATCCTCTATTCCAATTTGATTAAGCAAGTTCAACAGATTGAACGTCTAAAACGATTCTTTCTGATGCTTCAATGCTTCCTTCAGTTGCATTACTTTGTCTTTTTGCAAATTTAGGTGCGATATAATTTGTAGGCCATGTAGCTTGCAAGTTATATCTAATAACCTCTTCATTGCTTTCATTTTTCACAACAATCGAAATGTTTTTCTTTAAATCTTCCGTATTTTTTGTTGTGCAGTCCTTAATCCAATTGAAGAAATCTTTGTTACCAGTGAACTCTCTAGAGATTGTTACACCTGGGTAATCAACATTTCCTCTTTTGCTGACTTTCTCTTTAGTCTTTTCGTCCGGAGTCTGGAAATTTGGAGTAATGTCAATTCCAATCCCATCTACAGAAATCGCCCTAAATGCTGGCATACCATCAATTGTCACTTCGAAATTACCTGTTTGTAGTAGATCACTCATCTTTTTCCTCCTCTACAATTGTTTATTCTTCTTCAACTTTTTGTTGAATATTTATATTTACAAATTCAGCTGGTTTTACAGGTGCGATACCGATATCAATATTTAGGTTTCCTGTTGCAATAGACTCTTCTGGGTTATTTGATTTATCACAAATAACATAGAAAGCTTCTTCTGGAGAATCCCCAACAAGAGCACCATTTGTCCATAAAGTCTTAAGAAACGCAGAAATATTTCTTTTCAAATTACCCCATAAACTAGCATCGTTTGGCTCAAATACGGCCCATTCTGTTCCATCCTGTAATGTTTCACGAACATTTAAGAAAAGTCGTCGAATGTTGATATATCTCCATTCAGCATCATCAGAAAGTGTTCTCGCTCCGTACACTCTGATACCTTTGTCACCAAAGTCTCTGATGACATTGATACCTCTTGGATTTACAACAGCTTGTTCTTCACGAACAAGGCTATATTTAAGGCCATTAACACCTCTAAGAACTTCATTCGCAGGAGCTTTAAAGATTCCTCTTTCACTATCAACTCTTGAGTACAGTCCTGCAACAAAACCACTTGGAGGTTGAGAAACATTTTGTTTTTTCTTTGGATCATAAACTTCTAACCATGGGAAATAACATGCTCCATTGTTAGAAGATTTTGGTCGGTACATTTGATCAAGTCCGCTACTTAATTCCTCTTCACAGTCAAGAATAGCAAAACGGTCACCGAGTTTATCACAATGATCTAAAATAATATTCTGACATTCTTTACTAGTTATACCAGGAGCACAGACAAGGCTAATATCCTTGATACTATTGAAAACATTTAACCCAGTTCTGTGGGCCGGACCTTTGTCCTCTCCCATCAATAAAGCAGTAAGATCGTTGTCTGTTTGACCTTCAGTTTTTGCACCAACATTGCATATATACGCCCTTGAACCACCGTTGGCAAAAAAGCCATAAACCGCATGAGCGAGGTATTCTGAGTCAGCAAAATCCCCAAATACTTTTTCGTATTGTGCCCAGCTTGTAACCATTAAAGATTCACTTACGGGCCCTTTTGCTGATTGTCCAATGAAAGCACAAACAGAACTTCCTTTCATTTCCATTGGTTTGTTTCCACTACTTTTGATGTTTGCGTATACTCCTGGTGCTACGGTACTCACTTAATGTCTCCTGTTTCGGCCTGTTTAGAGGCAAATGTTAAATTTCGCTTTCTTACAATTGATTCTCTCTTAACAATAGTTCCTGTGGATAATGGTACAAGGACGTCAAGAAAAAATATGGGAGTAAGGTTTTCGCTTAGTTTTTCTGATTTTAATAATTGTTTTGTTTGATTTTTTTTCTCTTCAGGGCTTACTAGAAGTTTTAATTGATGATCTTCGAAAGTTAAGAAAGTGTTATCAAAAAAAATACTATAAAGACTTGTTAGGATTTCTTGTGATGGCCTAGAAAATAGCGCCCCTTCTACTAAAATACTGAAATTTAAGCAATATTCTTCAGGTGATTTTCGAAAAACAACTTCATTCTCACCTTCGTATGATCTAATCAACTCTCCCTTCTGAAAATTGGGGTGAACTTTGGATAATTCTGTACAGAGTAGATAGAGTTTTTTTCTTTTAATAAGATCATTTGATGGGTTCCACCAACTTTTTTTATTCGATTCTTTAACAACTTCGAAAGTGTCTGAATCTTTACTCATAGAAACTTCAACATTTATATTGTAGTCTTGCGATAACTGATTAGTTATAAAAATTGCAAGTGAATTTGCAACTTTATCCGTTATCCCATGAATCTTAAGTGGCCCAGTAAAGCTCATGCTAAGCTCCTATTTCTTGAATGAATTCACAATCAATTCAAGCTAAAAGTACACATTCTGACCTTTTGACACATAGTACTCAAATATAAATTTGTTTCAATACTTTTGTAAAAACTTCACCACAAATTTCGTTTTTGAAATCAATTTGGTCATATAAACAATTCAGGAATATACATAATATGTTTATGAATATTCTCCCTGTATATAGTTGGACTAATCTGTCTAAAATTGAGTCACTTTACAACATCAAATTACAGTTGAAAACGAAACAATTCATATCAATTAAGATGAAGAAAATGTCAGGATATTTAACTTAGAAATTAAATATTTTTTCACCCTTGTAAAAGATGTAGTTTGAGCCACTAACAGGATCGACATAAACCTTTAAATTTTTCATACAGTTCTTTAGAGCTTTTGCAATTATTGATACTGTTTTACCTGAAGTAATCAATTTATCCTTATTTTCTTGAAAAGTATTAATCACATAGGTTAACTCATCAATATTTATTTGTTCTAATTCTCTTTTAATATAGAGCTCAGTTTTTTTCTCAAGATCACGTTCATCCATATAGTAGTCATCTATTGTTACATATGAAAAGTATCCAGCAAGAGCTCCAATGAGGACAGTCCAGGCGCTTTTGCTTCTTATTTTTTTCAATAATTCTTCTTTTATTGTAACATTATTAACAGTACCGCCTCTGGCGAATCTTTCTCTTAATACGAGGCCATCAGCTTCTACAGCGCTCTTTTTGAAGTAATATTTCTTAAATAACTTTTCAACGGCCTTATTTGTAACGTATGTAGGAATGAGAGCGGCCAAGATACTAACACTTATATTTCCCAACATAAATTTGATACTTGCTTTCGGTAAATGGAGTTCTGACGATAAATCATCAAACTGGTACTCAAGCTCAGAAGAAAAATACTTTGCGACGTCCTCACTCTTAGGCATAAAGTATTCACCTAGAATAGTACAGTTTGAAGAAATGACTTCAACTCTAGGTTCATTACATAATGCAAAATTGAAGGAATTATCTTTTTCAATCATATAGATTGATGTATTTGATTCATTAGATGTAAAAAGTAATTTCTTATAAGGGTACTCATCATCTTCTGCTATTGAGGAAATTTTTCCTTGAACAACTTCTTTTGGTTCAGTATCCTCAATAGTCTTCTCTCTATAAATTTCATCACATGAATTTAGAAATAAAACACTAGATATTAAAATTGAAAATAAACCAAAATTCATTTCTTCTCCTTATTTTTTACAAAAGCTCAATAACATTTTTGGAATAAAAAGCAATACATTTTATAAAGTTTACAATGCATTAGAATAAACAATACATATTTAACTGATACTTTTTTTATAGAATTTTATTCTTAAATTCAGCATCTTACAATTTCAAGAGTTGGGTTCAATCTCACTTTTTCAAAAATGAAAAAATTGATTCATTTAAAACATCAAAAATTCTACTCATCTTCAAATAAGACATAATGTAAAAGAGTGTAATATTTTTTACTCAGGACCAGCATAACGATTTTACTCTCTGAAACTAAACAGGTATTGAGAATTTATGAACTACAATTTTAAAATTGAACATGTTGATCCCTTAGGGCAAGGGGTTGATAAGCAATATGACAAAATTCACTTTATTCCTCGCACTTTACCTGGAGAAGAAGGAGTCGCAAAACTTTTAAATGAAAGCAAAGGTGTTCGGTTTCTTGAGGTTTTAGAACTAACCAAAAAATCTGTTTCAAGAATTAATGCAAAGTGTAATCACTATCAACATTGCAGGGGATGTGATTATCTCCATATTGATTACACAACTGAGTTAGATTTTAAAAAGAAAACTTTAGTTCGGGAATTTGAGAAAACATCCTTTAAGCTCCCTTTAGTAGAGGTTTTAAGTTCAGAAAATAGGGAAATGCATCGCAATAGAATTCAACTCCATTATGATTTGAAGAAAAATGAGCTTGGATATATTGCAAAAGGAAGTAAGAAGTTAGTATCAGTTCCTAATTGTCTACTGCCAAACGCTGCAATTTCAAGTGAAATCAATAAGTTATATAAGAATGATTCATGGAGAGAAAAAATTGGCCCATCTGCCCCTGCGAGAGGCCATTTGGTTATCTATCAAAAAGATAATGGGGATGAAGTTAAATTTGCAATAAATCAACCCTATAGCGTTGATGGATTTACCCAAGTACACACAGAACTTAACCAATCTTTTCTAAAATCAATAGAAACATCAATTAGTACATTTGCACCTCAAAATATCCTTGAGTTATTTGGGGGAGATGGAAATCTCACTCAAAATTTGAATTGTCCAGTCACGGTAATAGATTTTTACCTCCATAAAATGAGAAAAGATCATCAAAAATTCATACAATTAGATATCTTTAAAGCTGGCAAAGAGGATTTTAAAAAGTTTACAGACTATGATTTTCTGTTGCTTGACCCTCCTAGAAGTGGTTTTTCTGGATTAAGAGACCTTGTTGAGGCCAATAATTTTTCAACTATCGTCTATGTCAGTTGTAATCTACAAACTCTATTAAGAGATGTATCAGGGCTAGTTGGCCAATATTTCATTCACAAATTACAATTAATAGACTTTTTTCCTGGAACAAAACATTTTGAAACTGCCATAATACTTAGAAAGAGTCTTTAAAAAATGTTTAAAGATTTGTACACTATCTATGGTTTAAGTACTCAAGGATGATCCATGGAAAAACTCTTATTAAAATATTTAAATTCAATATTAGTACTCTCACTTTGTTCGTGTTCTTTATTCACTAGCAGAGAAGCCGAAGTTGCAAAGCGTAAATCAGAAATTTTCTATACACACGGCACTCAAGCACTAATGGATAAGGAATATACTAAGGCGTTATCCCACCTATTAAATGCTGAAAAATTGGACTCAGAGAATGCTGATATTCAAATAAATCTTGCAATGGCGTATTTTTATAAGGATGAGAAGGAAACTGCATTAAAGCATTTAAATAAAGCATTAGAAATTGAACCGGAAAATCCTGATGCCAGATCAAATGTGGCCTCGATCTATTTCTCTATGGGTCAGTTGGAAAAGTCTAAAAAACTATATAAGGAGGTCCTTAAAGATCTCACTTATGAAAGAAATTACAGAGTGTATTATAATTTGGGACTGATATCTCTTAAAGAAAACGATAGAGAAGGTGCAACAGAGAATTTTATGTTAGCAATTAAAAGTGAACCGGCATATTGTCCTGCACATTATCAGCTAGGAATAATCAATAAAGAACAGTATAAATATCAGGAAGCACTTGAAAACTTTAATATGGCCACTGAGGGAATCTGCTCAAATCGTCCTGGGCCATTTTATGAGCAGGCGTTGACACTCATGGAATTGAAACAATTCAGAAAGGCCAGGTCTAAAATGAATTATCTCATTCAAAAATTTAATAAATCAGAGTTTGCAAAATATGCCAAAGATAAGTTGAAAACGATTTCTATTCTTGAAAAAAGGGCCGAAAGAATGGATAGAATTGAAGAAAATAGTAAGGCCGAAAAAATTATAACTCCAAATTTTTAATTACCGAGGAATTATGTCAGAAGAAACAAAAACAGAGGAATCTACACCTGAGACATTGGGTGATTATCTTAGGGTGAAGAGAGAAAAAAAGGGACTTTCTTTGAAGGCTATATCTTCAAGAACTAAAATCAGCCTTTCAATGCTTGAGAACTTAGAAAATAATCAAATAGATCGTCTACCAAATTTGACTTATGTGAAAGGTTTTGTGAAATCCTACTCTAAAGTTCTTGGGATAAAGGAGGATCTCCCTCTTGAACTTTTAAAATCAGCATATTCATCTCCTAAAAAGACAGGTGAAATTATAAAGCAAAAAGTTGATTTGGAAGAAAAAGTAGGTAAAGGGATAAACCCATTTGTCGTTATAGGTGGAGGACTTGCTGTTTTAATTATATTAGTTGTTGCATTCACTGGAAGTGAAAAATCAGAAGAAGTTGCAAAAAATGAAGTAAAAGAAGAAATTGAGAAAAAGACCAAATATCAATCGTTAGGTGCAAATACTCCACTTAAGGAAGAGTTGAAAAGTGTAAACACGAAAGTTTCAATTTCGACATTTTCGGACATTGAGAAAAAAGAAAAAACAGATGTGGCCGTTATCGAAAATCAAGAGGAAAAAGAGGATGAAATTCATCAACCAGAAATAATGAATCCTCCAGAAATTAATAAAAAGTCTGTTGAAGTTGAAAAGAAGGTAGTTGAAGTTGAAAAGAAAGTTATTGATAAGCAAGAAAAGAAAGAAGTGAAAAAAGTTGAAGAAGAAGTAGATGAAAGTGAGAAAAAGATAGTTAAGTCTGAAGATAAGTCTGACATAAACTTAAGAAAAATTACATATTCACTTTATTCTGTAAAAAAAGAAACACCTCCAAATGAAATAGAAGAGTTTATTCCTGAAAATTATAGAAATGCTGTTGTCAAGGGTCTTGAAAATGTATTTATTCATGCGCATGCAGGAGATACATGGATCACGTATAAAAAGGATGATGATCCGATAAAACAATTTGTATTAAGAAAAGGCAGAAAATTACTTATTCGTGGAAATGATGTGAGACTCACTATCGGAAATACAAACACTGCGGTCGTTTTCTATAATAATCATTCATTAGATTTTAATCCATCAAAATCAGGTGTAAAAAGTTTTGTTTTTCCTCAAAAAGATGATCAAGATTATTATCTTCCCCTCTTTATTTTTGATGAAAATGGAAATGCTGTGACATCAAATGAATATTTAGCAAAAAGGGATAGTATAAAAAATTAAGATATCCAGTCGAGTTTTTTATATTGTCGCCAAGTAAACAGACCAATGACAATGATAGGTATGAGAAAGCCAGAACCATGCAATTTGCCTGATTTTACAAAACTCATGGCGGTAAAATGCAATACATGAAATAATACGACAAGAAGAAACAAGATGAAGTTTTGGTTTGAAGATTTACCCCTGTTTTTGCGTATTCCGTAGATACAACCTAAAAGAGTAAAGAGAATACATTGTAAGGGCAACACCATGCGAGAATATATCTCAATATATGCTTTATTTAGTGAAGTCCCTTTATAGAAATTATTTTTTATTCTTTCAATTAAAGTCCATGTTGAAAGCATACTAGGTGAAGTAAAATTTTGTTTACGATAAAAGTTATTAAATAATGGAAATTCATATTCTTCAAAGTCAACTTTTTCTATTTTTCCTTTTTCAAGATTTGTTCTAAAGATATTACCTTTTTTTAAAATGAGTCTCACTCTTGTAAGTTCTTTTCCGGACCTTTTTTGTTTCACAAAAACACCATTTTCTGCAATGATGAGTTGTTCAGATTTTCCTTTATTTTTATCTGTTTGAATAAATATTTTTTCTAGTTTATCTCCTTTATCTTTTACAACTTGGGCAAAAAGTATGAGGTTAGGAATATCAACAAAAAATTGTCCCGATTTCAATTGGGTAAATATGTTTTTTGAGGTGACATCTATGACTCTTTCTTTAAAATTTTTATAAGCTCTGGGAACAAGGTCATGTCCTATTAGAAATAACGATAATGAAATAATTCCACCGACAATCAGAAAAGGTCTCATAATCAGGCCCTTCGAAAACCCAAATGACATGAGAGCTACGATTTCAGAATCAGAACTCATTTTTCCAACCGAATAATTGGCCGCAAAGACAATTGCAAGAGGAGCTGCGATGGGTAAAAATGAGAGAGACGCACTGCCAAGAATCTCCACAACTTGATAAAGGCTCGACTCTGATCCTGCAACAAGTCCCGCGATTCTTATAAGTTGAGTCATAACTAGAAACGACATAAAGAAGAGTAATGATATTAAAAATGGAATTACAAAATTTGAGGCCAAGTACTTTGGAATAATTTTAGGGGCCAGATGTTTTAACAAAAGTAACTCCTGTTGTTTAGACAAAGACACAAGCAATGTGGTATTCTACCTCCCAATATCAGATATCACAATTGGTATCTTGTTGGCACAATAGGGAGTATTTTGTGAGTGGTATAAATTATAAATTGAAATTTGCAAATAAGAGTTATGAAAGTGATGAGCTCATTATTCTAGGTTCTTTCTGTAAATCTGAAGGTAAGAAAAAAATTTTAAATAATTCTACTTGGCCTGCAGAGTTTAAAGATTCATTTAATAGTCATAAGTATTCCTCTGAGTTTACTGGAGAAAAAGATTCTTCTTATACTTTTTTTAGTCAGGATGGAATTAAAGTTATCGCCTATGGTCTTGGCGATAAGAAGGAGTTAAATGAGGAATCGCTTAGAAAAAGTAGTGCTACACTTTTTAAATCTATTTCGAAAAAATATAAAACTATATCCTTCGATTTGGATTCCTTTACGATAAAAAACAATGAAGAAAAAAGTTTTTCAATAATCCAGGAAGCTTTTGCTTTAACTGATTATAATTTTGATAAATACAAATCGACCAAGGAAAATCTTAAACTTAAAACGATCATTTTCGAAACAAAGCTACCAAAAACAAAAATGCAGAAATTCAAAACGATTCAAGATGAATTGTTGTGTATTGCTGATGCAATTCACTTTTCAAGAGATTTAGTAAATGACCCACCAAATGTTTTAAATTCTGAAACTTACGCAAAAAGAATTGAAAAAGATGTGAAATCTTTCAAGGGCGTAAAAGTTAAAATATTAGATAAAGCAGACTTAAAAAAAGAAAAAATGGGTCTATTTTTATCAGTAAACGCTGGTTCCGCTTACGGACCTAGACTAGTCCATCTTACTTATACTCCTAGTAAAGCTACCTCCAAAACCAAGCATATTGCTTTAGTTGGTAAAGGTCTTACTTTTGATACTGGTGGATACTCACTAAAGCCAGCAGCATCTATAATCAATATGAAATTTGATATGGCCGGATCGGCGACTGTTTATGGAGCTTTTAGAGCACTTGTTCAACAGTCTCCAAAAGTAAAGATTTCTTGCTTTCTTGGAATTACTGACAACGCTGTTAGTGGACTGGCGACTATGCCAGATTCAATTTGCACTGGAAGAAACGGCAAAACGGTTGAGATCTTGAACACTGATGCAGAAGGTAGATTAGTTCTGGCAGATGTATTAGATTATGCCTGTGATCAAAAACCTGATGTCGTCATTGATGTTGCAACTCTGACAGGAGCATGTCTGATTGCATTAGGAAATGAAGTTTGTGGACTTATGTCTAATAGTGACAAGCTTGCAAATGAACTTCAAAAAAGTGCCAAAGAAGTTGATGAGTATATATGGCAATTGCCTATAATTCCTGAGTGGGCAAAAGATATGAAGTCAAATATTGCTGATTTGAAAAATATTGGCGGATCCAGAAATGCCGGAACTGCAAAGGCAGCTGCTTTTTTACAAGAATTTATAAAAAATGATGTCCAATGGGCCCATCTCGATATTGCCGGAGTGGGAGATTCTCAATCTCACCTTCCCTACTGTCCAGCAAAAGGTGCTTCAGGACTTATGATTAGAACACTCTATAGGTATGTGCAAAATGGAAAGTATTAATATTGTTTTAAATCAACCTGAAATTCCTGGTAACACTGGAAGCATTGGAAGAACTTGTGTCGCACTCAATGCAAGGTTGATTTTAATTAAACCTTATGGATTTGATCTAGATGAAAAATCTATACGTAGGGCCGGACTTGATTATTGGAAATATGTTGAGCTCACAGAATATGATTCTTTTGATGAATTTATTGAAAAAGAGAATCCACAGAAAGGCAAACTTTTCTTTTTTTCAAAAATTGGAAAGGAGTCATACTTCGATGCCAAATTTGTTGAAGGAAGCTATCTAATCTTTGGCCCTGAAACGAAGGGCCTGCCACTTGACCTTTTTGATAAATACTCAGGACACTTTTACTCAATTCCAATGTTTTCAAGTAAAATACGTTCATTAAATCTGGCCAATGCTGCCACTGCTGCTGCTTATGAAGTTGTAAGACAACTAGGTGCTCACAAGGTCTGAATGATTTGATTAACTGATGCCAGTGCTCTTGTAATGTGAGAGCACTTTCCTGGAAATTGAGCAAGTTCATCATCAGAATTGATTATTTTGAGAGGAGCGTTTTCTCCTACAAAATGTATATTTGTGAATATTTCATTTTCACCTTGAAAGTATTTTTGATCATCTAAGTTCTCTGAAGAGGCCTCTTCGTTGAGGGAGATAAATTCTTCAATAACATGACCTTCAGCGTCAGGATAGACTTTAAACAATTGTTTCTTTAAAAGTTTTAACTTTCTTGAGACATCGTCTTCTGTTGTATGATCACTATCAACGTGATGAATAAAAGTTGCACTTTGGAAATTATCTTTAAATTTTTCAAATTCACCAATAAAGTGTCCCCATTCATGTGTATAACTTAGAGGTAAAAAAAGTGTGTTAAAATCTTCAGTAATATTTTTATTAAAATTTAATTTAACACTTAGGATATTTGGTCCTTTTGCTTGTTCGCAAAACTCTATAAATTCATTACTTAGTATCGCCTTGTTTTCAAATTTCAAATAAAACTCAAAGGGATTTCTGGCAAAATAGAGGTTTTCACAATAAATTTTCTCTCCATTTGAACAAGTAAGCAAAATATTTTTCTTCTCTATAAGTTCGCTAGATTCAATTGTTTCAATTTGTGTGATCATTTTTTCTTTAAAAAATGTTCTATTGTTTTCAACAATATCCTTGGCCTTTAACGTTACTTGATCAAAATCATATTCAAAATATGGCCAGGTATAAAATTCTTCGTTATTTAACAATTGTTCAGACTTACTACGCCCACCAAATTGTTTTAGGGTAAGATCCTTAAAAAATTGGGAGGGCCCAGAAAAACTGGCGTCTATTTTTTCAATGTACTTGTTAAACACAAAAAAATTGATATCCCCCCTCAAGCTTCTTGGATAAGTTGTTTCAACATTCTGAGATAGAAGTTTTCGTGGAGTGATAAGAACGACATTATCAGTTCCATTTTTTTGCATGAGCTGTTCAAATATGAGAACTGCACTTAAATTGTCTCCGTAGACGATATTTTGAACATAAGATGTTTCAGATTTTTCTTCATCGACTTTTTTTAATTTTTTTAAGATACTATAAGACATGCTCTACGCTGAATGAAATCTATCTTATCTCGAGTTGATGTTCATTTCCTAATTCTGCGATGCAGGTTGTTTCTTAAATTTCAAACTTAAGAACCATTGCCGTCATCTCCCTAGGCGTGAATTCCGGTACAGCTTCCCGTATTTTAAATATTGATATCAAAACACTACTTATGCTGGACAACTTCAGTGAAAGTCATTTTCTAATTCTGATAAGTTATTTATTTCAATATACAATCAACTTACCACTTTCATTTTTCCAACAGTTTCTCAAATGCTTAAAACACACTCACGTGTTTGTAGTAGAGTAGCACAGAGGAGGTCATTTTTCATCAATATTTAGAGTTATTAACGCACAGCAAGTTTATCGCCGGCCCTGATCATTCTTCTTTTAATAATAGAGTAATTGGAAGCAATTATCGTATCAATTGAAACTCCTGATTTTCTAGCGACAGTCCACAAAGTGTCACCTTTTCTAACTGTGTAATACTCAGAAGGAGTTGAAATTTTTCTGCCTTTTTCAAGTGCCCTTTTAACTTGGGCCCAATAACGTCTTTTTCTAATAACACTTTTTCGAGGACGTTCGTAGAGATCAGAATACATTTCATCTCTAAAATCTTGACCTAGTCTGAAAGGCAGTATGATCTCATCACCTTTTTTTAAAACAGCACCGGAAGACATATTATTCAGATTCTCTAGGACATCACCTTTAAGCTTAAATTTTTGGGAAATACTTCGAAGTCTGGTGACTCTCCCATTGATTTTGTAAATTTGAAAATCCTTGGCGACTAAAACTTTGTTAAGACAGCACTCACTCCATGTACTACTCATTCCAACGGGAATTCTTAATTTGTAATCTCTTCCTGGTGGTGTAAACCAACGAAGGATTTCAGGGTTAAGTCTTTGAAGCTCTGAAAAATCCATATCTAAATGTTCCGAAACTTGATACAAATCTGTAAGAGGCCCAACATCTATTTCATCAAAATCCAATGGTTCATGGAAATCAATATCTTCAAATCCAAATGATTTTAAATTTTTACCAATTATGGCCAGTGCCATTATTTTTGGAACATAGTTTTTAGTTTCATTTTTAAGATATCGACCTTGGCGGATAGTCCAAAAATTGTCAGTTTTATATCTCCTTACAGCTCTAGATACTTTTCCTTCACCAGCGTTGTATCCTGCGGCGGCCAATTCCCATGAGCCAAAATCATTAAAAAGTTTTTGGAGGTATCTACTTGCTGCGATAGATGATTTTATAGGGTCTCTTCTTTCATCGACATACCAGTTAATTCTTAAACCATAGCGTTTGCCGGTATAGGGCATAAATTGCCAAGGACCAACAGCTCTGGCCCAAGATTTTGCATGATTTTGAAATCCTGATTCGGCCATTGCCAAGAAAATAAGATCTCTTGGCAGATCATGGTCTTCAAGAATTTTTCCTAGAAGTGGTGCATACCTCCCTCCTCTTGAAGAATATCTTTCAAAAAATCCTCTTCCACGATTTAAAAAATAGTCGATCCATTTTTTGACAGCATTATTATATACAACAGGTATATCAAAATAATAATTTTCTAGATTTAAATGTTCAGCACCATAGAGGTAATATATTTTTCTTTTGTATGAAGAGGCACTATCAATTTTTGAACTACCAACCATTTGTAAAACAACGTCTTGTTCTTTTTTCTCTTCAACTAGGGGAAGCACTTCCTTTGAACTAGAAGTTGAAAGATTTTGAATGACAACTTCTTGAGTGCTAAGTGATTCTCTTTGAGGTTGTTGATTCTGCTCAGTGGGAACAGTGCTAGTTTCTTTACTTGCACAAGATATGATCAATGAAATGGTCATAATATTACAAAGTATGCGAACATTCAAAATTTAACTCCTAAAACTGTGAACCTTAATAACGAAAGCAAACATCTCCCTATTGTCCCAAATTGGGCCCTTAGGGTCAAACCTGAAGTTTAAATCCCAGGAACTCGGGTAACTTTCTGAAATTATAGATAAGTAATAAATCAAAAAAAACGAAAATTGACCCATAAAATTGTCAATTCTTTGTAAAGTATTGAGTATACAGGCCTTTATATGTGGGTGATATCTGCCTCTTGCTAAAGATTTCGTGCCACAAGTTATAATGGATAATGATATGAAGTATCTTTTTAGACTCTTTTGCACAACTTTACTACTGTACCCTGGTTTTTTACTCGGCCAAGTGGAGTCTCCTAACTATGATTTCTCATTGGATCAAATAAAGAGTATTCTTCCGGATTCAAAAATTGAAGATGTAAAAAAAACTTTTCCTGACTTAGAACTTATTACAGATACTAAAAAGAAAAAAGTTTTCAAAGTAAAGTTAAAACATCAAAGATATATCATCCATGCCGAATTGAATGTGGTAGAAGACCTAGTAAGGGATATTTTTATACGGTTGCCCTCTTACTTTCTCCATGATGTTTTTCATCAATCTCTTATAAACAGGTATGGTAAACAAAATTTTTATAAACTTAAAAATGAACATGCAATCTATATTTGGGATAAATTAGAAAAATATAAAATTGTCTATTCTTCAACGTGTACGATACAGTGTTTTCCAATTTATTTAGCAATAATTTCTAAAAACACAGATCAATTGGGAGAATACATTTCAATATTTGATGAAATGAATAAGTCTTATATTCTTGAACTAAAAAATAAGTAATAGGAAGGTTTTGCAAAATCTTTGAATAGTATTTAAACTTGGATAGTAAAAGTTGCAAATTTTTGGGAGAAGTTAAAATGGAGATTATGCCTTGGGGACCAGAATTAGATGTAAACGTTCCTTCTATGAACGAACAGCACAAACAAATTCTTTCTTTAATGAATGAGTTATATGATCTCCACCACAAAAATAGTCATTATGATGAAATGTTTCCCGTATTGGAAAAACTTGTTCATACAACACAAAGTCATTTCAAAGATGAAGAGGCCTATATGAAATCGATCAATTTTGAAGGTCTGGAGCCCCATAAATTGATTCATGAAAACTTGCTCAAAGATTTATCAGAACATTTAATGAACTTTAAAGTAACAAGAAGACTTGACGATAGTTTTTTTACTTTTTTAAAAGTCTGGTTATCGGCACATATTAAGGGTATAGATAAAAAGTATGGTGAAAAAACTACTTAGAATTCACTTTTATAGGCATTGGATTTTTTCTGACGTATACCCACCAAGTAAAACCACATAAAAACATTATAAAACATAAAATTTGCCCCATGGTCGTTGTTCCACCTATATAATAGCCAAGTTGTGCATCTGCCTCACGAGCGAACTCAATAAAATATCTAAAAAAAGCATAACCACATAAGAAAATGACAGTTTGCTCACCATAACTTTTTACTCTTTTTCTCATAAACCAAAGAATTGAAAATAAGATAATCCCTTCAGCTATCCCTTCATAAAGTTGAGAGGGATGACGTGGATAGGGCCCTCCGGATTTAAAGATGAGGCCAAAGGGAGAATCGGTAACTCGTCCATAGAGTTCACCATTTATAAAGTTGCCAATTCTTCCAAAAAAAACCCCCTGGCAACCAGCTGTTACGGCAGTGTCGCATATTTGTCTGAGGGGAACGTTAAAGCGTTTTGAAAAGACCCAACCTCCGGTGAGGAGCCCAATGATTGCTCCGTGAAAGCTTAGTCCTCCTTTCCAGACTGCAAAAAGCTCATTGAGGTGTTGAGAGTAATAGTCCCAGTTATAGACGAAAACATAGGTTAATCTAGCGCCAATAAACATCCCAATAATCATGTAGAAGACCAAGGAATCTACATTTTCTTCTTTTGTCTCAATGAAACCTTCTTTAACTAGTTTCTTGGCCAAAAACCCTGCGATATAAAAACCCACAACATACATGAGTCCGTACCAACGAATTTGCAATGGGCCTAAAGAAAGAATTACTGGATCAAAATCTACAACCATAAGTAATCATAACAATAACGGAACTTAATCTTTTGGTCCATCTTGATTATGAAATTCTTAAAATTTTTTTAGAAGTTACTACGCGTTAATATTTGTAGAATTAATCTAAGCAGTGAGTTCTGTTCTGGGCCTAAAGTTTTCATAAGGGAAAATTTGTCCGACAGAATATTTAGCAGCATATTGGAGCATTTGTCTTATGGGAACACTTGGTCCGTCAGTATCTATATAAGTACAGTGTTGATAGAGAAAGCTAAGAAGTTCTTCTTGCTTCATACCGACACTCCTTCCCTTTAAAGTTTGATCTAATCTTATAAAGACATCATTAGGCCTAATTTTTTTATGGCCATCTACTGTTAAAACGATTTCATCTAGTAAATTAATAAAGACCGCCTCTCCTTGACCTTCAACTTTGCTTTGAACGACGACGCCTTCTTCTACAGGCACTCCCCAGATGCCAAAAAAACCACTCTGAACCAAGGCAAAAGATAGAAATCTATTCAAGAATATATTAGTTTCTATTGCATATTTATCATCGCCGAATTGTGGAAGTATTCCACATCGCCATTCCTTTGCAATAGGAGAATAGACGATTACACCTATCCCTTGAAATTTATAAATTCTATGGCCATTGTATTTATTCACAGATTCGGCACCAAATTGATGTGTTTGATTTCCTTTAAAAAAGCGATTTTTGAGTTTTGCTCCAATTTTTTCAAATTTTAGAATTCTGGCCAAATTATTTTTTTCTATCGCCTCTTTGACTTTGCCTTCGTCAATATTGGAAAAATGACTCCTTGCAAACAACATTTGTATGGCCGGAGTAATCATGTCCTGTGAGATTTCAATGTATATTGGTATTTTTAGATCTGCATAAAACTGCATATATACTTTTTTCTCATTATTATCCATGACTTATCCTCTATGAAAGCGAAATACTTTCATATTTTTTCTTTTCGGCCAAATTGAATTGTGAAATAAGCATGCGCACTGAAGAGGAAATATTTGCCTATGAGGAGGAAAATTATTGGTTCAATCTCGTTGACATGTGGGCCCAAATATCATAAAAATTGCCCTTCATGGGCCAATATAAATCGCTCACTGAGGGAGAAAAAGTTCTATATCAGACCCCTCAAGAGGATTTCAAGGAGTTAAAAGTGTACGGAATAGTTGAAATTTCTGGTCACCAGTACAAAGTAAAAGTTGGGGACCTTATTGATGTTCAAAAATTAAATGCTGAAGCTGGTACAACTGTTGATCTAGACAAAGTACTTTTCATTGGCGGTGAAAAACCAGTGGTTGGACAACCTGTTGTTAGCGGCGCCAAGGTTAAGGCCGAGGTTGTAAGAAATGACAGAAGTAGAAAGGTTATAGTATTCGTAAGAAAACCTGGACGATATCAAAAGAAAAACGGTCATCGTCAGCATTATACTGCTTTAAAAATTGTTGAAATCAATGATGGGCAAGGCAATATTTCAAAATAAAAAGTTAACTGGAGTAAAATAATGGCACACAAAAAAGCTGGTGGTTCTACAAGTAACGGACGTGATTCAAACCCTAAAATGAGAGGGGTTAAGAGATATGGTGGAGAGGCCGTTATTACAGGAAATATCATTGTAAGACAGAGTGGATCTAAATTTCATGCGGGTAAAAACGTAGGAATGGGAAAAGACTTTACTCTATTTGCTTTAAAAGACGGACAAGTTCAATTTTCTTACTACAATAAGAAACAACAAATTGTCTCTGTCATCTAAATAATATTTCTATTATTGATAAGAAAATATAGAGGGGAACTTAATGTTAAGTTCCCTTTTTTTTATCCTTATGTTAACAGTGGCCCTATGCGTTTTATAGATGAAGTAAAAATTAAAATTGTCTCAGGAAAAGGTGGCGATGGAGTAGCAAGCTTTCGTAGGGAGAAGTATGTTCCCTTTGGTGGGCCCGATGGCGGAGATGGTGGTGATGGTGGAAACGTCATCTTTCAAGCGGATGAAGGAATAAACACTCTTGTAAAATTTAGAGGAAAAAAAGTATATAAGGCCGAAGATGGTGAAAATGGTATGGGCCGTCAGAAACATGGACGCTTTGGCCAAGATCTTTATATTAGGGTTCCTGTGGGAACGATTGTTCGTGATGAACACACAGGAGAAGTCCTTGCAGACCTTACGCAAAACCTTCAAGAACAACGCCTTTTAAATGGAGGCCGTGGTGGATTGGGTAATATGAATTTTAAATCTGCAACCAATCAAGCACCACGTTATTCAAAACCTGGTGAAGAGAGTAAGGAACTTGATGTTGAGTTAGAACTTAAGTTGCTTGCAGATATTGCTTTAATTGGATTACCTAACGCAGGCAAGAGTACGTTGATTTCAAGTATTTCAAGGGCCAGACCTAAAATAGCTGATTATCCTTTTACAACTCTAGAGCCTAATCTTGGTGTTGTTGAGTTGGAGGAAGACTCTTTTGTTGTTGCCGATATACCAGGACTCATTGAAGATGCTTCAGTTGGGAAAGGGTTAGGTTTTAAATTTCTTAAACATATTGAAAGAACAAATGCTTTTGTTCATTTAGTTGATGTTTCTTGGTGTTTGGATGTTTTCGAGGCCTATGAAAGTTATATTACAGTTAGAGCAGAACTTGAGAAATATAACTCAAATCTTTTGAACAAAAGGGAGATCATTTGCCTTACAAAAATAGATGCATTGACAGAAGAAGAAATTCAAAAATATGTCACTTTTTTTCAAGATCATCTTGATAAAAAAGTACTCCCAATTTCATCTGTATCAGGTAGAAATCTGGATATATTAAAAAGTATTATGCTTAGAACAATTGATAGGACTAACAATGGCCAATAAATATTTTGAACAAGAAATAGAAAAGATCATTACCGACACAAAATATGAATTTCCTTTAAATAATGCCATGGCCGGTGCCTGGATTATGGGAAATTTTAAAGCAGAAAATCTAAAAATTATTGATGTGAGAGGAAGATCATCTCTTACTGACTATTTTGTACTGGCCTCAGCACAAAACCAAACTCAAGCTCGTGCGATAGCAGATGAAATCTCGCGAACGCTGAAATCTCATGGTTCACAAATTTTCTCTAAGGAAGGATTCGAACAGGGGGAGTGGATTTTAATAGATTCAGGAGATGTCATTTTTCATATTTTTCAAGATAATGTCAGAGAAATTTATGATTTTGACAATGTCTGGCGTGGTGCTGAAATTATTACTATTCCAAATGAATTCTATCATCAAGATCCTGTGAATAATAATCAATCTGAAGAAAGTGATGAGAGGGATTACTTTTAGTGAAGATTGATCTCATAGTCATTGGAAAAGTAAAAAACAAAGGTCTTAAAGAATTAGAGGACGATTACTTAAAAAGATTAAAAACTTATAAAATCAATATTCACGAACTAAAGTCTTTAGATGAAGACATCAAAAAAGAAGCTCAAAACATACTTTTAAAATTGAGATCATTATCAAATCCACCTTTTTATATTCTTAGTGAATATGCAAAAAGCTATTCAAGCATGGATTTCGCATGTTTTTTTACAAAGTTAGAAGAACAAAAACACATTAGTCTTTTAATCGGTGGATCTGCAGGAATAGATAAAGACTTATATTCACTTGCGAAGGGAACAATTTCATTATCGCCACTCACCTTTCCTCATCAGTTGGCCAGAGTTTTACTTGTGGAACAAATATATAGAGCTGAAACAATTAATTCAGGCCATCCCTACCATAAGCAATAGAACAGTCTTCAGGGAACAATATCTTTATTTATTGGATTATCTAGAGAAATAAATGTTTCAGAAGATTGGATACCTTCAATTTTTTGAAGTTTTTCTACTAAGAACAAATGTAGGTCTCTGGTTGACTTAGCATAAACTTTTAGTAGTAGACTGTATTGCCCTGTTGTATAATGGACTTCAACAATCTGATCAAGGTAATTTATATTTTTAAGAACTGTGTCTAATACTTTTGCATTAACTAAATTAACACCAATAAAAGCACAAACCTCCATTCCAAGTTTCTGAACATCAACTACAATTTTTGAACCCGTTATGATACCCATTTCTTTCATTTTATTGACTCGAACATGTACGGTGCCGCCTGAGACTACTAACTCTCGTGCAATTTCTTGAAAAGACATTCGAGAATCTTTAAGAAGATAATTAAGGATCTTACGGTCTATTTCATCTAATTGGTGTTCTTTACTCATTTTGAAATATTAGCGGAAAATATTAAAAAAGAAAACTGCGTTTCATTCAATAAAAGTGAAGTAAATAATTTCAACTTTTACATCTTGAACGAGAAGAATAGGATTTTCTAGTTTTATTTTATATTTAACGTTATTACTTTCGTCAATCTCTTCAATAATTGAATAATCCGTTGGAAAATCAATTCCATTAACCTTTATTTTAATGCTGAAGCCATCAGTTTCAGGTTTATTCGAGAGATAAAGCTCATTCAAATGATCTCTTTCATTTGCACAAATATTTAATCCATTTTCAGGCATGTTAAAAACTTCTGGCGGGACAATTTGCCAACCATCATCAGTAACCCTATTTATATTTTGCTTCCAAATAGTCTGTCCGCATAAATTTGATTTTTTCTTATGATCAGGAGTCTTTTTTCTCCAATACATCTGAAGTGCTATATGCCATCTTGGGCCTTGAAAATAATTCAATTTCATTTTATATGTTTTGCCCTTTGAAAAATCAATAAAGTGCTGTTTTCCTTCATCATCTCCACATAAAAACTTTGGAGCATGAACCTGTGGAGAATCAATATATTTTACCTCTTGTCCATCTTCATTTGTAAGAGTTAAAATAGAACCATCATCACTTAGAATAGCAAGTTCATACTCTCCTGCTAATTCATCAGAACTTACTGACATTTTTGAGTCGAGATTTACATTAAACCATTCGACAAGCCTTTCCCCATTTATCTCAATAATGCTTCTATCAATACTTTCAAATCCTTCATCAAATGGTCTTTCTGGCACATTTATATTTCCCATAAAAATGATGAAGTCACTGAGTTTATAAGATATTTCTTCATCAAGATATGAATATAAGTTTTTTCTAGCTCCACAATTAGATAGGCCCTTTTCATTGAGTAGCCTTATGTTTCCAGTAATCCCTTTATTATTTGCACCAAGTGATGAATTTTCATTTCCAGTTAATGGATCACATGAAGCATTTTCCACTCCAGGAATAGAATATGAATCAGTCACGGTATTGTATCCGATATATTCAGGGACATCACTTGAATCAGGTTCAATACTAATTTTGTCTTGAAGGTCATCTAAATTCATGAGAGTGAATTCTTGATCTTGGACACAACCATTGAGAAGTAGCAGACCAATAAAGAGAGTATTATGTTTTAAAAGTTTTGTTTTCATCGTCACCACACGTTAAAAATCCTTATTCATAGACTTTAACCGATTTTTTTTACAGAACCACTCTCGGGGTAACATATTGAAAATTTGTCTGAGCTTGTGCCAAGTATTCTTGCGCTACTTTATATTTTCAAATGGTTCAAACTTAGATCTATAGAGAGCGTTTTTCTTATGATCAATCTAATCTCGATAATTTAGAAGTTTTTACTGCTAATAAAATGAAAAAGGGAAAAGTTAAAGAAATGCTCAAATTTTTTGAAATTTTGTTTTCTTGCTTATCTAGTTTAAAATATGTTGGTTGCCTAAATAGTTGGCATTGATCTAAATAAGGATCATTCCAGAGGTCATAAAGTCATTATCTAACAAGCTGATTTCACAGTTTTATCTTAATTTCCAAGCGTTTTACTCCGATAAATAACTAGAGAAATTATAATCATAAATTGAACAATTAATGAGTAAATGTGAAAAATTATGAGGATTGCCAACCAAATCTGCTCAAGAATGGAGTGATTTTAGATCAAATCTTCCCGCTGGTGTTACTTTAGGGACCTGTCCTTGTTCTGGGTTCTATTATCAAAACTATTGTTATCACCAAGGGGATTTTGGAGAGAGTTGTGACCAAGTATGTTCAGACAAAGGAAGTTGCAATCAAACAGGAACACAACTTATAGGTTCAACTACTCCCGCAACTGATGCGCTAAATCATTGCAGAACTGTTACATCTTATTACGGTGCAACTTCGTTGGGAGACACTTCTACAAAAAATGAGCTGCCTTATGGACAGTTGGGATGCACTCTTGTGGATAGTACGAGCTATGGTTATCTCGTTGTTCACTTTAATGCCGTTTCCACAACTTGTGCTGCCTCAGAAGCCTCGGTAACAAGGTACTGTGCATGTTCGTTCTAAAACTACTCTTTTTATTTTTTCTTGGGTTTAATGCTTATAGTGATGAATGTTCTGAAATTAGAAAAAAGTTTACAGAAACAGTCACCAAATTTGATGATTTTCAAAAAAGAGTTGAATTAAAGATCAATGAATGTTTACTCTCAAATCAACCAATTCAAAAATATGTTGATGTTGTGCTTGATGAATATGGAAAACTTTATAATGAAGACTATACTAAAATTGCCAGGCCATCTCTAAGAAGTCGAAATGATTGTTACAAATCTAGAATTAATCCCTATAACAATTTGGTTGTATCGAAAAGAATGTTTGATGCAAATATGATCTATCTACTCAAATACTGTTCTAAAAAAGGTCGATCTATTAGAGAGAAGAAGCTAGCATTTTTCGAAGAAAAGAAAATTTTAAAGCAAGAACTTTTAAACATCTGTGGTGAAAAATGCAAATTATTTGGAAACAACGATTAATTACAATTTTAATTTTTTTCTCATCATCTATCCTGGCAAATGAGTACTGCAGACAAGTACAAGAAGATATAAAAAAAGTTACAGTTGGTATTTATGAACTCGCAAAGGAAGCACATGGAGTCTATATTAACTGCCTTTTTGATGGGAAAAACGAAGAAAGTTTTGATCATCTGATATCTAAATTTATCGACTATGGACGTAATTATGCTAATGTTCAAAGTCATTATTTGAATTACAAAGAAAATTTAGAAAAAGATTGTTTTCCCGTCAAAAACCCACAACTAATTGGAAGAATAATAGATAATTACCTTGCCATGAGATACAAGATAGGAATTCTCTCTGTTGCTTGTACCACAAAAGGTGAAAATATTTTCAACTCAATTAAAAACCCAATAGAGCGACAAAAATTATTCTTAAAATATCTCCATGAAAAAGCTTTGGGAATAAACAAAGTAGAATATGAAAAATTTCTAAAAGTTTATTTTGACACTGAAAAGTGGATTAAATCGTTACCTGAGACAAGACAATAACAAAAATTTAAGAATCCAGGATGTCTATTTTAAAATAAAAATATTCCTGAAATTTATTTAGACTCTGTTGCTCTTTGATTTTTTTTATTTTTTGACTTCAATTTTTATCAATTATTTCAGATATTTATTTCTGTCTTTTGGTCAAGTGATCATCATTTTTCAATTATGAAATATTTGGAACTAAACATGCGCTTATGATTTTCCCAAAATTATTTGGATGTTATTGTTAAATTGTTCAATCAATAACAATAAGGGAGCAAGTATGAGAAACGAAATGATTAAAGAAAATGAACTAGATTTAGACATCGCGATTGAAATCCTCGAGGAAGAAGAACTTACAGTTGGTAAGAATTTTCATGCCTTTAGATTTGACATCGAAGATTAATTTGAATTTAGAAGGAGGGATTTCCCTCCTTTTTTTTTATGAAAATAATAAAACCTTTAATCATATTTCCTCCCATTTCTGAAGCTAGATTATTTCCATATGGAGCACTTCCACATTTGTGTGGCTTTTTAAAAAGCATCGGATACGATTCGAAATCAATAGATCTCAATCTCAAAATTACTGAGGATATTGTAAGAATAGATAATGTGAAAAAAACATACTTAAAACTAGATCCTCATAATATAAAAGAACTCACTAGACGTAAATTAATTGAATATTATCTAGATAATTATAAAGAAATTAAAAATATCTTGTGGAACAACCAAAGACAAGATAAACATCTTGTTCTTGACTCTGGAATTACAGCAATCGAATTAACACTTAGAGTATTTGAACTTCTAACAGAATCTGCAAAATCAAGATGTGAAATTTCTAATTTTTCACAATTGAATCTGATTTTAGAATCTAATGAACTCAACACTGACCAAATTATAAAAAAATCAATAGATTTTCTTAGTCAAGAAATTCAACAGGGTAGAAATGTTCTTTGCTTCACGATACCTTATTTTTCTCAATTACTTCCTACACTTTATCTTTCAAAACAGATAAAAAAATTATTTCCACAATTAAAAATTATCTTAGGAGGACATCAAATATACCTCTATCAAAATAAAATCACCAATATAAATAATATAGGACATTATATCGATGCAATTTGTCCAGGTAGAGGAGAAAAACCATTAGAAGATTATTTGAATTATTTGGATGGAAAGTTAAAGTTCGAAAAAATTCAAGGTTTAATTTTTCCAAATAGCAAACTACCCCTTAAACATGTCATAAATTACAAATTAGATTCTTTGCCCCCTCCATCATACGAAGGCCTAGAAATCTTTAAGTATCTATCAGAAAAAACTCAACTCGGCATTACCACATGTTTTGGTTGTTCTTGGGGCAAATGTGACTTTTGTTCCTATGGGAACAGAAAATATTCAGACGGATATGACCAATATTCACAAAAAAAATTAGCAGAAATTTGTCTTAACATATATTTTCAAACGGGCATATCAAGAATTAATTTTGTTGATGAAAACACAAATATAAAATTGGTTCATTCAGCTGCAACTAAAATAAGATCAACTTTCCCCATCTCATACAGTGTAAGAGGTCGGCTTGATAATGATTTACTTGACGAAGATTATCTGCATTCCTTAAAAGATTCAGGGTTAGTTCTCTATTCAAGTGGACTTGAATCATTAGATCAATTCACATTAGACAAAATGAATAAAGGTGTTAATTCCAATAATTTCCAAAAAATAATAGATAAAATGAATCGAGTTGGTATTCCACTTCGGCTATCAGTCATGATGGGCCATCCGACACAAACGCCTGAAGATCATTTTGAAATGAAAAGATTTTTGAAAAAAAATGAAGATAGAATTGGAATTGACGTAACACAAGTGTACATTTGTGAACCAAACTCATTTATGGCCCAAAATTTTTCTCTTGGTGATGAACTTGAAAATAATAGAGTACTCAATTACGAAGGTGGTCGAGTTGGCCTTAAGATGCCATTAAAAACTCGATCTCAAGGCCAGTTTGATCAAGCTCTTAATTCACTCATTATGGTAAATAATGAGGTAAGACCTTTAAAGAATTATGGGTTTAAGAGATTTCAAACAAAAAACATAGAAATTAATTCAAAAATGAAATTTCAGTTAAATTCTTGGATTATTCCAATCGAAGAAGATATTCATAACTTCATGAGCTTTTATGATTGTATCAAGCAAAAAAAAATAAAAGTTCCATGGTTTTCAATGGACAGTATTGGACAGAATAAGAAGTTCACTGAAAAACTGCTTGATTTAAAAATTATTAAAATGAGAGAGGAAGCATATGTATAGAAAAAACTTTCCAAATTTTACTTCAACAAAAATGGGACTAGGAATAGACTTAACTTGGGGAACTGAGAAGGGATTCATAACAAAAGATGGCCAAGATGAAGTAGGAGAAGGTCTGAGGGCATTTTTACAAAAAAATATTAATCAGTATGATCATTTCTTTTTTTCTTTTCAACCAAAAAATTATTCGCAACTAGATCCCTCTGACTACATTCAAGTCTATAAAAAATTATTGCAACTTATTCCCAAGAATATGCCGGTAGGTCTCCATCATACGATGCTTAATATGGCCGGAGATGAGCTTTATCCTAAACAACAGATAGTCGATTTTACAAACATACTTATTCATGAGCTCGGACTAAAGTGGGTTAATGAAGATCTTGGAATATGGAGTTTAAATGGGAAATCACTGCCCTATCCACTTCCACCAATTTTAACCTCTGAAGGCCTAAAAAACTCTATTGAAAACATAGAGTTTTATATGAATGCTCTTGTATGTCCACTTTTGGTTGAATTTCCAGGATTTACTGATGGTGGAGGGTTAATTTTTGGCGAAATGAATGCTTTTAGTTTTTTTGAAAAAGTTGCAAAAGAAACAAATTGCGCAATGACTTTAGATACAGGTCACCTTCTAGGTTATTGGTATGAAGTCAATGGTACATTGAATGGATTTTATAACGCTCTATCAAAACTTCCATTGGATCATTGTTTCGAAATTCATTTATCAGGATCAAAAATCAAGGATAACAGATTCTATGATCTTCATAATGGAGTACTCATTGAGGAACAAATAGGTCTTCTTGGTTGGTTGTTAGAAAATTGTCAAAATGTAAGGGCAGTGAGTTATGAAGATCCTGTTTTTCATCATAATGGTTCTCTTATAGAGGCCTCACGGCCAATGTTATCAAAGGCCAGGAATATGGTTGAGAATTTCAATTGGGAGCAAGTTATATGAACCATTCAGATATTTATCAAATCCTTTATAAGAATTCTCCCTTGTCATTTCCAACTCAAGGATATCATGTCCAAAGTGAATTGAAGAAAGTGAGAAGAAAAATTGCTTCTCGATTCTCAAGACCAAGAGGATTTGACGAAATACTCGGGAAGTTTTTTAAAAAAAGTATTGAGCTTTACGCTAAAAAATTTCAGACAAACCCTTTGGAAGACTTTATCCTTTCAGATTTTTTCGATCAATTTTCTGACATATCATTAATCTCGGATACTTTGCCGATTAGTGAATGTTTTTATCAATTCTTGTCTTCTACCTTAGATACCAATGAAGATATCAAAGAAGAGTACCTAAAATCTTTACTGTACGAACATCATTTCTCACCGAAATCAAAATGGGCAAATACCAAAGAAAAGATACACACTTCCGACAGAGGTTCTCTCTTAATAAGAGAAAATAGAACTGAAGATTATCAGGTCTTTTTATACAAGGGTAATAAAATGAAAAAAATGAATATTAAGGCCAGTGATATTAGTCAAATTGAAAAATGGTATAAAGACGTATGCATGAAATAATATCCATAGAAGAACATGGACAAGTGCTTCCCATTTGGCAAAAACTTGGTTTAAAAAATCAAAAGCTTATAATATTTGATAGACATTTGGACTATAGGCCTATTCACCCGAAAAGAATAAATAATATTTTAAAATGGGAAAAAGACAAAGAATATTACCCTATAAGAAAATTTCATTATCAGGATGACTATACGTTTGCCTGGGGTATTGATGATTTTCTTTATGCTGCTCATAAGCTAAAAATTATTAGCGAAATCTTTTGGATCTATCCTCTAAAAAGTCAAAATCCAAATGAAATAGGAAAAAAACTTTTTCAGTATATGGAATATCTCCCTAATATTGGAGAAGAATTTGTCAAATCATTTAAGTTCACTTCTTATGGGGCCAAGACTCAAATTGAAGGATTAATTATTCATATACTCTCGCCTCAAACACTAGATTTTCTAGATGATGGAAATGAGTATCTTGTAGATTTTGACCTTGATTTTTTTGTGACCAAAAGTGGGACAAAATTATATGAGGTAAAAGAAATTGCATTACTCCTTAATAATTTTAAAAGCAAACTAACATATGCCTCAATATGTTATTCAGTCAGTTCAGGTTTTCTTCCTGAATCTTTTAGATGTTTAAGAGATGATCTCATTATTGAACTAAATTTGAAGAAAGATGTGGAGACTTTCAAAGACGAAACTTTCACCAACATAAAAATTATATCTGAACACCATATCAATCCGTCAGATCAAAAAGCTCTACATTCATTTACTTTGTTGCCTGGAGGGCACTCATATCTGTCACATTTTTATCTACAAAACTCACAAATCGAATCTTGTTTAGATAGTTTAAAAGAATCTAGAAAAAGTGGTGATTTATCTCGAATACCAATGTATCACTTAGCAAAATACTATTTTCAAAAACAAGAATACGAAAAGTCTCTTGAATTCGTAAAATGTGTTGAGGATGAAATTTTTGACAATTTAGACGTTCACATGACCCACCTCTACTTACTTAACTTATGTAAGTTGAATAAAGATAAACAGATTAATAAGTTCATACAAAAAAATATTTCTACGTTTTCTAGCAATTTTAAAATTCTCGATTTTTTTTCGAAAGTTTGTTCAAAAGATAAAAACTCAGATTGGTTGAATAAAATTCACCAACATATAAATAATATTCAGGAGATCAGTTATGCATTTATCGAAAATCGCTAATTTTTTAGAAGATAATAGACTCACTCTTTTACTGAGCAGTATAATCTTATCATCCATAATGAGTACTAGTATTTTATCAGTAATAACACCAGAATTAGCTAGCAACTTTGAATTTCATTTAAATGATTTTCAAATCAGAAACGTTCTATTCTTCTCAATTTTTGCAGGATTTTTATTGGTTTCTGGAAGAATAGCAGATTCCTACCAAACAAAAAAAGTTCTCTTATTTGCTTGTGGTTTGTTTTTAATTTCATGTATAGGTTCGACATTTGCAATCATCAATAAGTCATGGGTGTTTTTTCTCTGTTTCCAATCTATACAAGCACTAAGCGATGCTTTTTTTGTTCCGGTTATTTTGAAATTAATCAGAACAAATACTCCTAAAGAAAAACTTGGTACATCGATGGGTATATTTGTGTCTGCTCTAACAGTTGGAGGGATTCTAGGCCCAATTATTGGAGGTTTTCTTGCGGATTTTAATTTTTGGAAATATTGTTTTGTGATATTATTTATTTTCTGTTTTATGGGGTCATTTTTTTCTCAGAAATATTTAAAATCTGATTTAATGCTTGAGAAAAAACCAATCTTTATTAACTTAATAAGTTCATTTTTTCTTGTATTTGGAATTATCCTTATACAGTTTTATTCTAAAACAAATTCTAAACTTTTCCTCCTAGGGTCAATTCTGTCATTTTTAATATTGATTATCGTTGAATTAACCTTGAATAAGTCTCAAAAACTTATATCGACAAAACTTTTCTCATATCGAGAATTTAGTAATGCAAGTTTACAAGCTTTTTTCCTAGGTATTTTTTCGAATTTTACCATCTTAGTGCTACCAGGATATTTGAGAGAAATTTATGGAATTGAGCCACTCTATATATCACTTGGTCTCACTTTAGAATCAGTTGTAGTTTTTTTCATGGGAACTTATGCGGGAAAACTTGGCGACACAAAACAAAATCTTACCTTTACGATTGGTTACACCCTGCTTGTTGCATCAACTTTTATTTTTCTTCTTCCACTAAGTCTTTTTTCAGGAATGAGTACTCTAATTTTTTATTTAATCCTCGGGTTAAGCACGGCCTTCCTTTCTCCTGTTTTAAACAAAATGGCATTGGGTTCTATTCCTGAACAAAACTCAGGAGAGGCGGCCGGTGTATTTCATTTTGTAAAGTTTCTCTCTGGTGCGTTTGCTTCAGGTTTAATCATTAAAATCTTTGAACTTTTAAGTGAAATTAAAAGTATATCGAACTTATTCATAACATCTCTGACATTGGTTGTTGTTTGTATAATACTCTATTGCATAGGTCTAATTAAAGAAGAACAATCGATATGTTCTGATCTTTGATTGAAAAGATTGAGCGATTTGTTTACGTTAATTTTTTCGAAGCGAAACATGCAAATAAATTCAAATTTTAATGATTTCATTGCCTTTTCTGTCACTCTGATTTTATAATTAAGAATATTTCACGAGTGTAGTTTCAGGATTGCAAATGAAGAAAAAAGTAATTCATTTAATCATCATTTTTTTAATCTCAGGAATAAATAACGCAAAATGTATCGACGAGCATCACAAAGGAGAATTGAAATCTAATGTGGGTAAGGATCTAGATGAAAATCTACGAGAGGCGAATATTTATACTTCTCTATTTGGTCTAGGTTTAGGGAGAAAAGTGTTAACAGGTGAGTTTTCTCTTAGGGGCGGGACTTATATGTTTTTCGATATTCTAGGTTATGGACTTTTAATTGCTGCACTTGCTTCAGATGAAGGCATTAAGTTTGATGCTGGAGACGGAACTTTTACTGTTTTGGGTTGGTTGCTATCTAGTCCCAGTATTCCGATTTTAGTTCTGAGCAGGATTTCTCAATTTATGGACAATTACCATATTTATAAGTCAATGAAATACAAAAAGAGTACTCTATCTGTTGTGCCTATAAATTATAATAATAAAATCAGTCCAGTTCTTTTATTCTCGTATAGATTCTGAAAATTTTGTCTCGTTTATCTGTTTTTTCATAAACTCTTAAATTTCTTTAATAAATTAACCGTAAAGTTTCAAGCACTAAATACTTTTCAATATTTGTTTCATGGCCTTATGACTTGAATTAAATGCGGAAATAATGGAACCGCCTTTTTTTCCTGCACTCAAATCACCTATTAAAAATAGTCCTGGAACACTCGTTTCATACCCATCGGTTAAGATTGGATTTTTACCATCAAAATCTATTCCACAACTTTTAAGAAAATTCTCAGGAGTGCTACCACCAAGTGCATATACAACATTTGAATATGTACGTTTCTCACCACTTGTAAAATATACTTTTACTTTTTCACCTTCTTCTTCGAGGGAATTGATATCTGTTTTTCTAAGAACAAGAGCTTTTTCTTGCTTTTCTAGTTCAAGTAAACTCTCAAGATTGATTGAATTCATTCGAGAAAAATCACTCTTTCTGTAGCTTAATGAGACTTTATTATTTTTTTGAACAAGATATTGGACATATTCACTCGCACTATCTCCTCCGCCTACAACAAGAACTTCAGATTGAGATATATCTTGAGAAGTTATATCAAAATGAACTTTATCTTTTAAATTCGTAGGGATGCTGTAATTGGGTTTATTAGGTCTTCCAAAAATACCTATCGCAATGGCGCAAGTTTTAGCAGTGTATTGTCCTTTATCTGATTCTATATAAAATGTTCCATCATCATTTTGATGAATTTTATGTACACGTTCTTGATAATGGACATTAATTTCATTTGTTTCGATGGCCTGATCAAGGAGAGAAAGAGTTTCTTGCTTCGTGGAATCCATTAAGCACATGACTCCTTCACAGATAACACTCTTCCCCTTATAGTTTGCAGTTACTGCTTTATTATCAGGGTAAAATTTGCGGATGCTAAAGGAGTGTTCTTGTGTGGCCTCTAAGATTACTATTTTCTTGCGATTCACACCTCCCGCGATGGCCTCAACAGCTAATGAGATGCCAGCTGGACCTGCTCCAATAATTAGAAGTTCGTAGTTCACTTTCTTCTCCTTTGTGGGTGGGAAACACATCATATGAATTTCTACTTATTATGAATAGTAAATTTGTAGTGATAATTCAGATAAAAATGCAAATTCAGACTTTAGTCACGCTAGGGAAATTTATACTATCATATTTTTGTGAAATAATTATTGCTATAATTATGAGATATAAACTGTATAGAGATCTGAAATGTTACATAAAAGTACAAAAAAATTTCTCTCTAAGGAAGTTTCAAAATGGGAAATGGACGGAATTATATCCAAAGAAACTAGGTCTATATTAGATACAAGATATGAGGTCTCTGCTTTAAGTGTTCATCTATTTATAAAATATTTCTCATATATTGGGGGTATAATTTTAATATTTGGAATCTTGGGGTTTGTGGGATCTATTTCAAATAATCAAATATATACTTGTTTAATACTTATTGCCTCTTTTTTAATGTTTTACTGGTACGGAAATTCGTTATCGAGATCTTTGTCTTTACAACACAATTATACAGCTAATATTTTACTGAGTGTTTCACTTTTTTTATTCACAATTTTTCTTATCATGTTTTTCAAGATTCTTGGATTTACTGATGAGAATATTTTACTAACTGCAGGCCCTTTTGTATTATCACTGGCATTTTATTATACGTATCGCAATTATAATAAATTTTTGTTAAAACTCACACTCATTTCAATGTTCCAATGGGTTGGAAGTAGTTTTAGTATGTCTGGAAGATCAAGTTATAATTTCCATATTTCAGATACAAAAAGTATGATTATATTTTCTTGTTTTATTTTAGTATTTAGTTTTTTTCATAATAAGTTTTTAAAAAAATTTGATAGATTCAACACTGTCTATATTTCAATATCATTATTATATTTAAATATGTGTTTTTTGATTGAGACAATTCATAAGAGCATATATTGGGTTATTGCTTTTTTAATTATTAGTTTTGTTCAAATTCTAGTTGGTTCGAAATTAAAAAATAATCTTATTCTTGGATTTGGGATAACTTTTTTATGCCTCAATATTTATACTCGCTACTTTGAATCTCATTGGGATAATTTGTCAAAAAGTTTATTTTTTATCATTGGAGGAATTTCTTTATTTTTAATTGGGTTAATTCTTGAGTTCCTTTATGCAAAATATAGAATCGGTATAAAAAATGAATCAAACTTCTCAAAATAAGCAAATTTTAAATGAGCTCTATTTCCTCAGAGATCATCAGATCATTAATGAAAATCAATTCAATTTATTATGTGATCGATATCCATCAAGTCAGTGGAATTTAATTATTCTTATCCGCTGGTTCACGATCCTTGGAGTACTCTCCTTTTTAGGTGGAATGATACTCCTCTTGAGTGATCATCTAATGTTATTTTTAAGCAAGATAAATTTGGAACATCTCATTTTAGGTGTGCTTATTTTCTTTTTTCTAATCTTCACAATTTCGGGAAGATATTTAACAATTAAAGGCCGGTATACTAAAAGTGGTGCTTCACTAGAGTTATTGGGTATGTTGAGTCTAGAATGTACCTTTTTTTCATTGGGAAATATGTCCAATAAATACATATTAGATGACTGGCCATCATATTTGGGTGTATCAACTATTGTCTTAACTGCTTTTAGCTATTTTTTTAAAAATCGACTTATACTTATTGCAAGTTGTGTGAATTTTTTTATTTGGTTTGGAGGCTCTACAGGTTATATGTCAGGATGGGGAGCATACTGGATTGGAATGAATTATCCCTTACGTTTTCTTTTCGCCGGTCTTTTAATATGGGCACTTGGTTATATCCATTATAAAGACTATTCTCCTTTGCTTGAGAGATTTAGGCCCTTTTGTCGTGTCTATTTTCATTTTTCACTTTTAATAATTCATTTGGCGTTTTGGTTTCTATCTCTTTTTGGAAACTATGAATGGGACGTTAGATTTAGTGATTCATTGGGAGAAAGAATTCTTTTTACTTTTCTATGGTTCCTGGTTGCTTTGATGAGTATTTATCTTGGAACTAGAAAAAATTATCGTGTAGCAAAATCGTATGGTTTAGTTTTTGCTATTATCAATATTTACACAGCGTATGCACAATTTGTAATCTATTACACTTCGGGAGTCTCATTTTTGCATTTTCTTGTTATTGGATCAACATTACTAGCAATTGGAATAAAGTACGAAAAAATACTCAGCTCAATCGAAAATAAAATAGGTTCTTAAAGGGAGTGTTCGGTGTGTTCCACCATGAAGGCCTAAGATTGGTTGCGGGGGCCGGATTCGAACCGACGACCTTCGGGTTATGAGCCCGACGAGCTACCAGACTGCTCCACCCCGCGTTAAAGCTTTTTCTAAAGTAAGTGGATACTAATTCCTAGCTCCCACATTGTCCAGGACTTTTTACAGATCTTTTTTATCAAGTATCTCACCGACCCTTTCACTCGGTTTAAACAACAAATATTTTTATTAAATATGTGGAAAATATTGCCGATCAGGATACTGGAAGAAGATTTTAGAGGTGAAACCATGGCAACGAAAAAAGAAAAGACACTCATTCTAAAGATTGATACTGATATGTTAACCCAAGAGCAAATAAGAATGATTAAAACTCTACATGGGCAGATTTTGAATGTAGTAACCACCGACGATGAGTCTGAATATTTTAATGGTAGCTCAGAGGTGATGAGACTTTGTGCTTCACTTATTAAAAAATCTTTTTTCGGAGATAATTTAAAAAAAGAATCTTCAATCCCTTATGCCGAACAGGCCCTTGAGTTTTCAGTGGATAGTCTTCAAGACCAAATTTCCAATTCAAAAGTCATTATTTACGATAATTAGATTTTTTCTTAGGGCGTTCAGCTTTGCTTACTTTTAAAGGATTATATCGGTCTCCATAGGCCTCTTTTTTTGCATTCTCTATCATTAACTTCTTTTTTTCTTTAATTTTCTTGAGTGTCTCATAGTAAGTATCTTTCTTGAATCCGTTAAAAGTTTTATCATTAGCAAGAACACCTGTTTTTGGGCCTTTAAGTTTAAGATTGATTGATTTCTTTTGAGAAAAAAATTCACCTTTTAATTTCCCGTCAAGTCCCAAAGCGGATATTATTTCTTTTTTAGTTAGATATGTATATTTCCCAGGGGCCATACCTTCTATAGACAAGTTTTCAATGGCCACACGTTTAAGCTTATCGATGACAATATTATTGGCCTCACAAATTTTTCTAATTTCACGATTCTTTCCATCTGTTAGTCTAAACTCTAACCAGGTTTTGTTAGGAAGTTGTTTAATCACTCTTACTGATTTAGGCTTTACGTGAGTGTTTTCTATCTGAACACCACTTCTAAGACCTTTTAGGATGTTTTCATTAATTGCTCCAAACACTTTAACTTCATAAACTTTGGTGATGTTAAATGATGGATGCATAATTTTGTTGGCCAGTTCTCCATCATTTGTGAGCAGCAAAAGTCCTTCAGACAAATAATCTAATCGGCCAACTGGGTAAATTCTCTCAGGTACATTTTTACAAAAATCCATCACCGTTTTGCGACCTTCTGGATCACTTACCGTCGTCATCACACTTCTGGGCTTATTGAGCATAATATAGACTTTATTTGTTTGCATGGTATCGATGGCCTTATCATCAACTGCAACGACATCAATCGTTGGGTCAACTTTTGTCCCTAGTTCATCACAAATTTCACCATTAACTTTAACACGTCCACTGCATATTAGTTCTTCTGCCTTTCTTCTAGAAGTCACTCCACAGTCTGCGATAACTTTTTGTAAACGAATTTCTCTTGATTTAGACATACCTGTTCCCTTTCTGCCTCACGGCAGTAATACATAAAAGATTACACTTTCATAAACTTATAAATTTAAAAAAGCAAGAGGTGTGAAAAATGTTAAGAATTAGGATTTTCTGGATTATCCAAGAAAGACAAATCAATATCTAATTCATCTGCCTGCGCTAGCATTTTAGCTGTAAGAGCATCAATGTCGATTTCTTTTTGTTCTAAAGATTTATCATTTAGGTCTAATTCATCTTTTTCACATTCACTGGCCTGAATTTTGTTGAATGCCTCATCTAGGGCAATCGATAATGCATTTTCTGCATCGGTACTATCTTCAAACAGTTCATCATCTTCAGACATAGATTCATAGGTTTCATCAACCATCTCTTCAATCAAGTCTTCATCAATATCAAATTTGACTGCTTCTCCAGTATCTAAGTCAATCATTTCAAAGTCATCGTCAGTCTCGGGAACATTGAAAGGCCCGGCCAAAAGATCACTGACGACACTAATATCATCGGGAATAGCAAAAAGTGCAGATGAGGCAGCTTCAATATTTTGATATCTTATTTTATCCATTTCAACAAATTCTTCTAAGAGTTGAAAGGCAGATTTAATATTTTCATTCTGATTATTACTTCTTTTTTTCTCTTCTACTTTTAAACTGTTAATAAATGGAGTCTCAGGAATGATTTCATTAATTTGTTCACTAAGTTTATCAAGTTCTTCTAATTCATCGAATTTAAATTTTTCCTTGTCTCCAGCGCAAATAGACTGTATGTCTGAAATTTTTCCAAGTTCATTTTGTTGTGATAACTCAGTCAGTTCATTTTCTGTTGGTAGTCCAGATAAGTCACTTAGATTAAAAACCTCTAAGAACTCTTGAGTTGTACCATAGACAACAGGTCGACCAATATCTTCTGAACGACCGATGACTTTTACAAGTCTTTTATCGATTAAAGACCTCACAATATGGGATGAATCAACTCCTCGAATTTTGTCAACATCACTTCTTGAAATCGGTTGTTTATAAGCAATTATGGCCAAGACTTCTAATGCAGTTGGACTTAAGACTAGAGAATTCACCTTAAAAAGATCTTGTACAAAACTAGAAAAAGTTGGTTTTGTTCTAAAATGATATCCTTCAGCAACTTCCATTAGTCTTATACCATGATGTTTGGCCTCATATTCTTTTTGAAGTCTTTCAATCGATTCTCTAAGAACTCTTAATGGCATCTCTTCGTCTATGATTTTTCTAAGCTGTAAAAGAGAGACTGGCCTGTCACTCATAAAAACAAGAGTTTCAATTGCCCCACTAAGCGTGTCTTCATTTAGCCCTGTTCTTATTTTCCATAGTTTATCTTCTTGATCATTTTCTTCGAATGGTTCAAGTTCTAATTCAAATTCAATGTCATCTTCAGAAGGAATTTCAATATTCTCCTTACCTTCTTCTATTTCTACTTGTGAATTCTCAAGTTTTACCTGAATTGAATATATATTTTCGTCTTTATCTTCATTTAAAATACTTTCAAGTGCTTCGATATTCACTTCAAATTGATCATCTATCAGATCTTCGTTTTCTTCATTATTTTTAATTTCATCCATAATTAACTCATTTTATTGTATTGGAGTAACCACTTCCTGATTGATTAATTCTTCTTGTTCTTCGGTAGTTTCATCCTCTGGTTCAAAGCCATTTGCAGATTCAACATCAAAGTTCTCTAAATTATCGACTAGTTCAACGTAAATCACACCATTTTCTGTGTTTTGAAATATAGATATTTTTTTAAGTCTGGCCAGTTCTAAAAAAGATATAAAGGTAATAACGACATTATCAATTGTCCTTTCTCCGTCTGCCAAGATTACAGTTTCAAAATCGAATTTTTTCCCTTCTTCGAGATATTTTTTAAGAAACTGTAGTTTTTCTTTTATGGAAAGTCGGTCTCTTCTGACAATTGTGTATTTTCTTTTTTCTCTGGCCATAAAATCCAACATGGCCGCTAGGAGTTCGTTGATATCAGTCTGAGTTAAGATAGAATCGACTATTTCTTTACGCTTAACTTTAGGCCTAGTGAAAACGTCATGGCCTCTCTTAGGGAGATTCCATAACTTTTCACCTAACAATTGAAACCTTTGTAGTTGTTCTAGTCTTCGTATTAATTCAGCTTGCGTAGCAAATTTCAATTCATCAGGGCCATCCTCATTATTTTTGAGGATAAGGTCTTCGTCTTCAGTTAGACAATCTTTGGATTTTAAGTGAATTAATGATGCTGCAAGATATAAATATTCTCCAGCAATATCAAAATTAAGATTTTTCATATCATCGAGATATCTTAAATATTGCTGAGTAATTGTAGTAAGATCTAGCTGACGAATATCCATTTCTTCTTTTTGAATCAGAAGGAGGAGTAGGCCTAAGGGGCCATCAAAATGATCTGTTTTTACTTGAATAGAGGTATCTAGCATCTATAAATCCATTTACTTGAACATTATTTTAGAACTTAATTCATCCCAATGTCTCGAAATTTTTCCAGAAACTTTTTTGTTACCCTCTGCAATAATTTCATCGCAATCTCCATCAGATATTGATGACATTTTCTGAGCAATTGGCATTAGTTCTGACTTCATGGCCAGTCCTAGTTTCTGTTTACACTCTCCACAGCTAAGTCCTGCTGAACGGCAAGCGTCATTAATTTCAGAGCAATTTTTAGTGTTATTAAATATTTTGTGATAGTCAAAAACAGAGCAATTTTCTGGATTTCCTGGATTTTCAACTCCACCACGAAGATCATCAGTTTTCATTTTATTAATTTTTTTCTGCAAGCTCTTTTCTGTTTCTTGTAGTGATATTGTATTTCCTTTTGAACTAGACATTTTACTACCATCTATTCCTAATAATTTAGGTACTTTAGTTAGTAATGCCTCTGGCTCAGGAATATCAGTGTTATATAGTCGATTAAATTTTCGAATAATTTCTCTGCCAATTTCAATATGAGTAACTTGATCTTCACCTACCGGAACTTTTTGTCCTTTAACGATAGCGATATCGGTTGCTTGTAAAATGGGGTAAGTGTAGAAACCAAGATTATCAAGTTTTTTTTGTGGATTCATTTTTAAATCTTTCCAACTAGGGGACCTATCGGCCCATCCAGGAGGAGTCATTGTGAGGAAAAACTGATTGAGCTTTAGTATTTCAAAAAAGTCAGACTGGTTATAAATATGACATTTCTCTGGGTCAACGCCAGCAGCAATCCAACCTCTAACATAGGTCCTTCTGGCCTCTCTAATGACAGACAAATTATCATAGTTACTGGTTAAGGCATGCCAGTCTGCAACAAAAAAGAAACAATCATTGTCTTTTTGTAACTCAACCCAATTTTTAATAACACCAACATAATGTCCAATATGCAGCGGCCCCGTTGGCCTCATCCCACTTAAAATTGTACTACCCATTTTCACCTTGTCTTATAAAATCATTAAAAAAGAATTATAGATAAATTGCGCAAAAAAGAAAAAAGGTTGGACAAAATATCCAATAATATCAGTGTACCATATTACGATAAGCATAACAAACCAATATCTAGAAAGTCCTTCATACCTTCTAGCGGTTTCATGATCCATAAACATGGCCAACATTTTTGATCCATCCAGTGGAGGCCAGGGGATAAGATTGAAGGCCGCGATGACAACATTAATACGTATGGCCATGCTAATCATTTGAAGAATTGTTTCGTAATAAGAGAATACTGAGCCAATTTTTTTCTGAATAAAGGCAAGAAGAAAGCTAAAAATAATGACAAGAACAATGTTTGCCAGAGGGCCCGCAAAACTAACCCAAAAAACACCCTTTTTATAATTCTTATAATAACGAGGATCAATAGGAACAGGTTTGGCCCACCCAAACATTACTCCTCCAAGAAGGACTCCAACAAGCGGAAAAATAATAGTACCAATTAAATCAAAGTGCGCTTGTGGATTTAGAGTAAGTCTCCCGGCGTACTTGGCCGTTGGATCACCAAATTTATATGACATCATAGCATGGGCCCATTCATGGCACACGACGGCCAGAAGTAGACCTGGCAAACCTGTAGTTATGTTTAGTAATACATTATTTAAATTATCCATAAGCAAGTACTTCTATCAAAATTATCTAATACTCGCAATCATAACTCAGTACACCATGCAAGTTTTAAGACCCCACGACATAATAAATACATGTCAACCTCTGATAAAATCACACTTAAGGTACAGGTAGTCATCTACCATCCAAAAACTGAAGAATTTCTCATTTTACAAACAAATGAGAGAAGGGGTGGTTTTTGGCAAAATGTAACAGGGAGCGTAGAGTCAAATGAAAACATCTTAGATGCTGCTAGAAGAGAACTTATTGAAGAGACTTCACTTGAAATTGATGACATTAGGATCTTGGATATTGAATTTAAATTTGAAGATCAATGGAAAAGATCAGTGCAAGAGAAATGTTTTCTGGCCAAAGTAAAAAGTAAAGGTGTTTTGCTTGATCCCTTTGAGCATCAGTCTTTTATTTGGAAGAAGAAAAATCAAATATCTAAGGAAACTTATAAGTACTCATCTAATTTTGAATGTTTTTTGAAATCGTTGGAAAGAATATGAGGATTTTGTTTTTTATCATGATTTTTACTCTGGCCAAATTTGGATTAACTCAAGATGAAACTCCTGTTTTGATGGATGATGAGCTTGATAAAATTTCTGTTTCTGAAGATAAGGAAGAAAATACTAAACTTAATATGCAATCTACAAATGAAAATGCACTTGAAAAAATTGTAGATGAATCAGCAGTTTTATCTAGTGATGAACAAAATGAATTGGATAGTTTTTTAGAGGAAGCAAAAAGCTCTGAAGGAGACTTTATAAAGGGGGATAAGGAATTACTGTTAGGAGAAAATGAAAAAGATATTTCAGAACTTCTTGATAGTAAAGAATTAAATCATAGAGAGGCCTTAAAAAAAAATTATAAGATTGAAACAGAAATTTTAGATGAAAACACTGTTTTAAAAAAAAGAAAAATGAGAACGATAAGAAAAGGTTTTGAAAAATTTAGAGCTATTGTAAAAAAACGCTCCATTTTGGTTGATCTTGAAACTGGAGAACCTAGAAAAATACTTAAGGATATCATTACTTATGTTAAGCATGTTGATTTATATTCAGGTCGATTTTATATTTTAGATAAAGACGGTACATCAAGATACATCACACATGTCGATAATATCTACAGAGCTAATGAGATAACAAAAATCTTCCCAGAGGTTCAAGACCTATCAAATTACACCAGCAGGCAAAGGTATCAAGATCTAAATAAGACAGAAGTTGATCGTTTTACAGTAAGTAATAAATTAGCATTATTTTTGAATACAACTCAATCTACATTTTACAGTAATTATTTTGATATTGATGAATCAAGAGCAGCAGGTATCAAACTTGAATACCGCGGATATTATAAGTGGAATTTCCCGTTGGTTTATGGAGCATTAATCAATGTTTCGAGGAGTTATGTGATTGAAAGTTTAAAAAGTACCAAGTTGTCTTGGGACACGATTAATTTTGGTCCAGTTATTCGTTTTCCCTACTATGAAAATGATACGGCAATATTCTTTTTGGAACTAAATGCTCAAAAATCAATTTATGGAAATGCAAATTATGAAGAATCATATTCAATTTCTGAAATATCTTTTGGGATAGATTTTGATTTTTCATTTCCTATTACAAAGTTTAATACAGATCAATTAATCAATCTTGGAATTGGTGCGAGACTGAGTAAGACAAGTGTAAATGATGGTCCAGTCGCTTATACATATCCTGCAAACTCAACCCAAAATTTTGAAATTAGTCTTTATGTTGGATTTATGAATGACATTGTATTTTAAATTTTTTTTATTCTTTTTCATTATAACTGAACTCCTTGCAGGAAAAGGTGTTGTTCTTGTTCTAGAGGCCCCACTTCTCATAGCTCCTGATAAAAATGCTACGATCGTCCAATATGTGAGAAAGGGTGATATCATCTATGTTAATTATGAACATTTTCGCGATGGACAAGCTCCTCCTCTTCCTCCGAGTGAAAACCCGACTCTTGATGAGATATATTCAAGTTTTTATAAATCAATTGATCGAAATGGAAATACAGTCTATATTCCTCAGCAATATGTAAAACTTATTTACAAAGATGAAAGAGAATTTGATTCCAATGTATCTCCCTTTAAATATGACCCTACAGACTATCGAATAATTGAGCCCATTTCTGATACATATCCTTTTATTCCTCCCAATGATTATAGAATTATTGCAGGAGTTGGCGTTGGATCCCCTAGAAAGTTTAACTACGATTACCTTACGGAAATCATGAGTCAAAATTATGGTTTTGAGTTTGGAGGGACAGCAGCAATGTTGCAAAATATCAATCTAGATGAAACTGGAAGATTTTATTTTGGAGGAAAGGGGACACTCAAAATGGTAAGGAGTGAAATCATTTTCGATCAAGAATTTTCAGATGCTTCAGAAACTAAATATGAGGTTATCGTTTCTCCGACCATTAGCTATGATGTTTTTCGTAGTAATAAGCTTTTATTAACCTTATATGGAGGGCCATTTATTGGTTTTAATCAAATCACTATCAGCTTAAATGGTACAGACTTATCAGAAGATAGAACATTTTCAGGATATTTTTTCGGAGCAACAATAGGATCATATATCCAATTTTTAAATACGATTGAAAAGGATTTTAGTTTTATTTTAGGTGGAGATGCCTTTATCAATGCTCCTTATACCCTCATATCAGGTAGTGAGGGGGAAAGTGAAGACTGGAATTATGAAAACGATGTTATTTCTAATGGATTTGATGCAAGTTTTCAGATTTATCTTGGGTTTATAGTTAGAACACGCTAAGCACTTTTTTATCTTGAGAGAAAAGATCAATAATCAATTGAGTGTAAGGAAGCTTTATCACAAATTCTGCACCTTCATTTGCAAGAGATTCGACCCAAATCTTGCCATTTAATTTCTCTACTTCACTTTTTACAGCTGAAAGCCCTACTCCTCTGCCTGAAAATACAGATACATTGTATGTACTTGTAAATTGATGTGAGAAAATTTCTTGTATGATTTCATGATCTGGCCTATTCAGCTCACTAATCCCTTCCATTTTGTCTTTAACCTTCTGAACATCAACTCCTCTTCCATCGTCTTTGATTCGAATAATAAGACTATCGTCTTGTATTTTCCATGAAACATCTATTTCACCAAATTCATCTTTTCCAAGCTTGTTTCTCATAGATGGATTTTCAATCCCATGCTCAACAATATTTTTAAAGATATGAACAAAAGAATTAAATACATTTTCATATATTGGTGAGTATATTTTTAGTGAAGGTCCATCATATTTTATTTGTTTTATTTTCTTTCCTAATCGACTAGACATTTCTTTTAGAGTCAATTCGAAAGGTTGAAACATTTCTTGAATAGGGGTCATGACAAAAGTTTCTAAAAACGCCTTTCGTATATATTCATCTCCATGCTCTAATACGTTATTCAAAAAGTTATTAATGACAGACATCGGCATATGCTTATAAGTCTCATCTTCTTCAAAATCTTTACCTAAAATACTACTATGATTTTCAAGAAATCTCTTTTTCCATTCTAAAAAAAGATTTTTAATAGCAATCAGTTCATCAATTCTTATGACTTCATCTTTTTTTCGATCCATTAAAACATCTTCAAAGTTATGAATGTGTGATACTAGATCTGAAAATAAAAAAGAACTAGCGCCCCCCTTTAGAGTATGTAGGATATATTGAATCTCATTAATTTTTATCACATCCTTTTTTTCTATAATTGCATTAATTTTATTGGTAGTATTGTTGATTTCTGACAAGTACTTTGCAACCAATGACTTATTATTTGCAATACGTACAATTCGTTCTGCGTCTTCTTTAATTTTTTCTTCTTTTTTAATTGCTTGAAGTTCCTTTGATTTATCAGAAACAATCATCACTATAGCGATTATTTTTTCTTTTTTATCGTCATATATTGGTCTATAACTCAGTGTAATTGATTTTTCTAAATTTGAATGTTGATAACTAGTCGGTCCTAATATTGCTGCATCTTCAAATTCAAGTTGATTTGAGAAGATGAGATCAAGCCACATATTTATATTCTCAATTTCTAGCTCATCAGTTACTTTTAAAATTTCATGGATAAATTTTCCGGAAGGGTTTTGCTCTAAAAGTTTTATGCAGGTTTGAGAATATGTATTATCGCACTTTCCTTTTTCATCAAATACAATAAAGCCTTCATCTAGAGAATTTATCATCGAGTTGATTGAACCTGAAAAAAGTTTCAATTTGTAGACAGCATTTTCCAACTCTATTTTTTGAGTATTAATTTCTTCTGTTCTTTGTTCGACTCTTTTTTCTAAATCTTCATTTGAACTATGTAGCACATCGTTTAATTTTTTTATTTCATTGCTTTTATTGACTATTTCAACAAATGCATCATCGATCATTTTTCTAAAAATGTACGTAAAAAAAGCCCCTACAACCAATACTGAAAAAGCAGTAATGACTTGATAGATTTTAAAGAAATCATCAGTATAAATATTATCTGGTCTTGGGATGTCAGAGTATTCCCAAATACCCAGAAGTATTGTTAGGAAAATATAGGTTCCTATCCAAAAACTTGAATTATTTTTCCCCAAAAACATCTGTCCGACCATAGATGCAACAATTAACCAATACATATTTGGAGATATAATTCCACCTGAATATATTACACCCAGGTATATCGCAGAAGCTGCCAAGAAAAAAAGAATATTAAGAATAAAAACATAATTTTTGGTATACCTATAGAGAAATATACTCAAAATTGAAAATACCCCACATGAAAAATGACTAATACCTAAAACGTTGGATTCTATTACAAAATAATAAAAACAGGAATAACTGAAATAGATAAAACTTGTAATTGCTGAAATAATGAGAAGCGCTCTGACATTATGAACAGTATCAATATTTCTACCAGTTTTAGGATCTTTTATCGTATATTCAAATACAATTTGATATATCTTTCGCATATGGCCCCATCCCGTTAGTCTTATCGGTTATATGAGTGATTTTATTAAATTATCTGAGTAATATATTCCATTAATTTATTCACGAAATCGTAAACTTATTAAACACTTACAAATAAAAAAATGTTTAAAGTTTCATCAATTAAAGTCGAAGAGCTTAATGAAAAAGAGACACCAGGAGGGTGATTGTGAAAAAATATTACAAAGAGTTTGAAACTGAAGTTCTATTTCAAAAGCTAGGACAAGTTTGGTACGCTTTCACTGAAATCGACAATGAGATTGTATATTCTGGCCTGCCTGAAGGAGTTGATCCTTTAAATACTGAGCTTGAACTATACAGTGTTATTGAAGAACATTTAAAGAAAGTTGCTAAGATTCGTAAATCTCCAGATGCACTTGCATAATAATGTTTATGGGTTCACCTAAATACAAACAAAGAATACCTAGAACCATAAAAATGCAAAACCAAAATATTGGAGTTGATAAACGCAATAAGTCAGTACAGGAAACTGTAAATGACAAAAAAAGAATCGAATCCCTTAGAGAAATTATTGCAAAAAAAATAAGTTCTCCTGAATTAGCAAGAAAAGCTGCGCAAATAATTTCCGAAATGCTCAAAAACTATAAAAAATAAATCTATGCGAACACTGTTTCCTGGCAGTATTATGGTGATATTTCGTTCACTAAATACTGAGGAATTATTTTATGGCCGTAGCTTTTCTTGATTTTGAGAGATTACATCAAAATGAATTTCAAAAACAAGTAATAGATCGTTTTACTGAAATTGTTAAAACGAATGCATTTGTTGAAGGTAAATATAATGCAATGTTTGAGAAAGAATTTGCGAACATGCAAAATACAAAACATTGTCTCTTAGTGGCCAATGGTACAGATGCTCTAGAGATTAGTCTGAAAGTAAGCGGAGTCCAAACAGGAGACAAAGTCGGAGTACCGGGAATCACTTTTTATGCATCAGCTGAAGCAATCGTAAATGTTGGGGCCATACCTGTCTTAATTGATGTTGATCCACTGTCTGGTCTTATTTCACCATCATCTCTTAAAAACGTTTTAGAAAATCACAGACTCAAAGCTGTTATGCCTGTGCATATTTATGGCCTACCAGCGCCTATTGGTGAAATCAAACATATTGTTAAAGATCTCGACATTGCAATTATTGAAGATGGCGCTCAGGCCTGTGGAACAATCCTCGATTCAGGGCCTTGTGGGAGTAGCGGCAATTTAACAACTTTCTCTTTCTATCCGACAAAAAATCTAGCTGCATTTGGAGACGCTGGAGCGATTTTAACGAACGATGATTCAAAAGTTGAAATGATTAAAAGTATACGTAATCACGGCCGTGGTGAACATCCTATTATTGGTAGAAATTCAAGGTGTGATCACTTACAGGCCGCAGTGCTGCATGCAAAACTTGAAACTATAAAAAATGAAAATCAAAAAAGAAAAGAAATTGCGAAAAAATACCATGAGGGACTAAAAAACTTTCCTGTCCATATTCTCCATGACAAATTTATTGAGACATCCTCATGGCATTTATACCCCGTTCGTTTTAATAACAAAGATGAAAAACAAAGAATGCAACAACATCTAAGTCAAAAAGAGATTGGGACAGCTCCCTTTTACGATTTAGCGATGCACCATTTTCCGGCCCTTATGAACTGCGAGGGGGACAAAGAATTTGCGCAACAGTTTGCGGGCACAGTACTTTGTCTACCCATGCATCCACATTTAGAAGATAGAGAAATAGCAGAAGTAATACAGGCCATTAAAGAATTCTATTGATTATATCTAACGATAAAAGTCAAATCAAATACAATTCTTTTTGGTTGCGGATCATTAAATTTCTCAAGGATGAGAGCATTTAGTTTATTCTCTGGATTTGTGTCAATCTCTGATTCAAAAACTTGCCGGGTAATACCTAAAAGTTCATATATTTTTTCGTTCGATTCACTCGGTTCCCAAATATCAAAATAGACTTTCACTTCAGAAATCTGAACGTCCAAAATATCAAAACCCATCAGTTTGATTGTTGCGGCCATATATTGCCATGATTTGGTTCCTGGTAATATTTGCTTTATAACTTCTTCAGCATCAAAAATTTCATCTCCATGATTTAAATCTTTCCCTAAAATAAATTTTTGAAATTCTTCATTATAAAAAATTTGTTTTCCAGTAATTCTGTTATAGATTTTGGCCGTAAATTTTTTAAAGTTCTTCCATTTATCTATCGATGTTGGGCCTGCAAAGTTTTTTGCATGAAGTAGAGATAGAAATATACTGCTTGGAAAACCCTTATTGGGAATTAGGGCAGGAAATTTTTTTAAAGGAATAAAACTTGGAAAAAATAAAAATTCATTTGTATTTAAATCGTAGTACCTCAATTTATGATCTGTAAAAAAATAGATATTTCTTCTGTTATCGTAGACATTCATAAAATGAAATCTCAAACCTTTATCTAAAGACATTGTTTCGATAACTACTCCACCCTCTCTAACATATAATAAAAAATTATTATCCATATAATATGGAGTGAAAGGGTGTATCAGGGAAGGAATAGAATTAATGATTTCCCTTTTTTGACTTGGAGCTAGAGAATCAACATACTCTGTATAAGGTTTTGCATATTCAAAATAATCCAGACAATTTCCCAAAACAAATTGCGGAAAGGCAACTAGAATTATATATATTAACTTCATAACAGCTCCAAAGTTGAATTCTGCACAATATATGAAGTTAAAAAAAAATGAAACATCTATAGGATTGTTAAATAAAATAAATTGCTCTACTCGACAAAATATACAATATTGTAAAATATTTGATCAACTTTTTCAGTCTTAAATTTTTTCTTTATACAGTCACTTAAATCCTTTTCAGTGTTAGAGTGAAACCTTGAGGCCCCATTGGAACGATAAACACCATTGTTTTCAAACATTCCTTGTTGAACAGTTGTATATTGATCTGGAAAAGTAATGCTCGTAACTTCATAATTTTTAATTTTAAATCCCAAAATTTTTATTGCGGCCTGAACATATTGGTTTATTTTCGTTTTAATTGCAGGTTCATGTAAAACGGCTGATAGTATTTCTTGGTCATTTATACTAAAAATATCACTCGAGAGAAGTAACTGAAACTCATCACTATAATACATCTGGACAGCACTGATAAAATTTACAACACTTATATTAAAAGACTTAGGAGAAGTCTTCCACTGGCCATATTTCTGTCCAAAAAACTGTTTAAAATTATAAAGGATAAAAAATATACTACTTGGAAATCCCTCTCCAGGTACCAGTTCAGGAAAACCTTCAAGGGGAATAAATTTTGGAAATCTGACAAACTCTCCAAATCTGTATTGATATTGGAGCTGATGGCGATTAAAAGTATATTTACCTTCGTAAGGATCATAATTGTCTGTAAATTCAAATGGAAGTAGAATTTGATTATCCATATAATAGAATAAAATTCCCATATTCGACGATTGAATTATCATTCCATTATTAAGTTTGAAGTTTCTTGCAGACGGTATGGCATCAAAAATTTTTAATTTTTGTTCATATGTTAGAGAATCCACGAGTTTTATATAGGAAACTGCAGGATTAAAAAAACTTTCACATGAGCAATAAGATCTTTTAAAAGATAGAAACGAAATCAAAATAAATAATATATAAGTAGTTTTCATACAATTCTAATTGGAATATACAGCTTAATCTCAGCAATTGATCAAAAAAGCAATCTCTTGTAAAAAATACCATTTAGCGAACAAATCTAAATCACTGAAACTAAATAACTGAGTTAATTTTCCTAATAATACTAAAAACGATAAAGGATAAGAATCAGTGATTATGTTGACGCATCGAATTTTAAACATTATTCATGCTAATTATTATTTTGAGGAACTTATGGATAAAACCCTATCACAAGATTTTAAGTATACCCACAAATCCCGAAACCCCTACCATGATAAGCTAGAACAATATAAGCATATTGTTATGCGAGATGAAGAGGCCGAGTTATATCAAGGAAAATGGAATGAAGTCATATTTAATCGTGATGCCCCACTTTATTTAGAAATTGGTTCAGGATATGGACATTTTATGGTTGAATTTTGTTCAAAATACCCTGATGTAAATTTCGTTGGTATGGATTATCGATTTAAAAGAAGTTTCGAATTAGCGAGACGTTTAGATAGAAATGTTAATGAAATTTATAATTTTAGATATCTCAGAGCAAAAGGTGAGAGGACTGGCCATATTTTTGGAGAAAATGAACTTGATGGAATTTTTTATTTTTTTCCTGATCCATGGCCAAAGGCCAGACATAACAAAAAGAGACTTTTTAAAAATGAAGTACTCCCTTACCTCCATCGAACATTAAAACCAGAAGGAAAGATCTATATAAAAACAGACCATGATGGGTACGCCGAACAAATGGCAGAAGTTATTGACAATTCTAACCTTTTCAAATTGCAATTTAAAACTCATGATCTTTGGAAAGATGCTCCAGAGCATTTTCTAGCAAGTTTCTCTACTAAATTTGAAAAAATCTTTCTTGCACAGAAAGTAAACATTAAGGCCTTTGAAATATCGGCCATTAAGTAATGGAATTTTAATGGCCTTAAATGACCTAAAAGATATTATAAAACAGATCTCCATTTCTGAAGGAATCTCACGTTATATCGATGTTGAGAAAAAAGGACGTAAGCATATAGCAACTTGTCCTTTTCATGATGATCATGACCCTTCTCTCCAAATTGATGATGATAAATCTCTCTTTATGTGTTTTGTTTGTCAAACTGGAGGAGATCTCATTACATTTGTCGAAAAATTTAAAAATCTAGATTTTGGAGATGCTCTAAAGGATCTTGCTGAGAAGTTTTCAATTCCCTTTGAGGAACATTTTGGTCAAAAAATGCAGTCCCCTCGCCAAGAGATGGCCCAAAAAATACTGCATAAAGCTTCGTTGATTTATAAAAGATATTCAGAAAAAGGAGATCCTGGAACATTTCATAAATTTTTAAAAAATCGCGGACTAAGTGATGAGACCGCACAAAATTTTAAAATTGGCCTAGCTCCAAGTCATAATATTATTTGGAATTATTTGAATTCAATTCCGAATACTGAAAGTAAAGAAAGTGCTTTAAAAATGGCCATTGAGATCGGGTTAATTAGACAGAACAAGGAAAATAAGTCTCACTATGATACTTTTCGAGATAGAATCATTTTTCCGATCTGGGATCATTTTGGCAAAGTAGTAGGATTTGGAGGTCGTGCTTTGCATGATTACCAGAAGGCCAAGTATTTAAATTCATTTGATTCATTTATTTTCAACAAGCGAAATATTGCTTATGGCCTTCATATTGCTAAATCCTCTATACGGCAAAAAGATGCCGTTATTTTGACTGAAGGATATCTTGATACAATTGCTCTTCATCAATATGGTTTTTCAAATTCAGTTGCCATTATGGGTGTTGGTTTAAGT